>NZ_JAMBOQ010000008.1 GCF_023715685.1 Priestia aryabhattai | reverse complement strand
ATATAATATGTCTGGTGGCGATAGCGAAGAGGTCACACCCGTTCCCATACCGAACACGGAAGTTAAGCTCTTTAGCGCCAATGGTAGTTGGGACTTTGTCCCTGTGAGAGTAGGACGTTGCCAGGCATTTTTATTATCGCGGGGTGGAGCAGTTCGGTAGCTCGTCGGGCTCATAACCCGAAGGTCGCAGGTTCAAATCCTGTCCCCGCAACCAAATTATCTTTTATACATACTTGAATATATCATTATTATCCTTAGGCATAGCCTAAGGATTTTTTGTTTGGCTATATTTATAAACACTTGTTTAGGTTATGATATAAGATAGTGATGCAGATTAATCAGGAGGTTTTTTCATGTTACACAGTAATATTAAAACTCATATTGAAAAAGAAATGAATGTTCAAGGTCAATCTTTATCTCTATACCAAGAAGAAAAGGAATATGCGTTGCAAAAAGAGTTGGTACCACATAACGTGATGATAGAAGAAAAAGAGGCATCTTCACGTTTTAAAGATTCTTATATCGAAAGAGTAGATAAGGAAACAGACGAGCTGATCGCAGAAGAATCTCCTCTTTCGTTTTTAAATACACCTATTTCTTACTTGAAAGAACACAGAAGTGAATTTCTATATGTAGAATCAAAATGGTTTGAATTTATTAAGCTTGATGGATGTTCTTTTGAAGTGGATGATGTGTTCGGCACATATAAAGTATTAACTGGGTTACATATGCAAAAAAAATTCGGTTCTTTACTAAAACAATTTTTTGCTAAGGAGCTTAACGAAAGCCCAACAAGCGTCCAGCTTTTATTTAATGATAAAGATGGATTATGGGATGTGAATATTGAGTTAGATGCTATAAAAGAGTTTGATGAGAAAATGTCGATAGGTGAAGTTCTTGTTCTTACATATCGTTTTTTATTTCATTTGGTGGTGTATGTAGAGGACGCAAAAGCTTAAGAAAAGATGATTACTTTCACTGCAAAGCATAGAACTTAGTTTCTATGCTTTTTTTGATGAGTGATACGTAATGAATGCTAAATGAAGCTGGAAATACATTTACATCTCTACGTTTTTATGGAATGATAAAGAGTATCTTTACATATATGACTGCTGTGGGTAAGGAACAACTATCAGGAATCTTTCTAATTTTTTGAGAAAGCAGCTCACATATTAGCTGTGAATAGCACTCAAGGCAAGAAAGCTTCCGTAGGATGAAGTATAATATATACATACAGGAACTATTTTTAACTCTATAAAAATGTCTGCTGACGTATGGGATTATAAATAAAGAGGGGATGTTCATGTTATTAAGAAAAATAAAGTCTGAAGAATTGGCAGAAGTATATCAAATGGGATACGCCGCATGGCCTAAAGGCAGGACGTACAAAGAGTATGTTAGAGATAATCAAAAAGAAGAAACATATGGAATTCGGTATGTGTACGTAAATGAAGAGAATCAAATTATTGGTTCATTTATTTTGCTTCTTTTACAAACTCCTCGATTAAAGTTTGCTTTGCATGGTATTGGATCCGTTGTTGTACACCAGCTTTATCAACGAATGGGGTATGGCCGGGATATGCTTGAAGACTTTTTTAAAAAGATGAAAATAGAGAAGCGCAGCGCTATTTTTATGCTTTATAGCGATATTCTTCCTGAATATTATCATCAGTTTGAGTTTAAGGAGCTTCCTGCTCATTTACAACGTTATCCTCAATCCATGGCTATGGTAAATTGCAGTGAGTCACAATATGAATACTTAAGTAAGCAATCCATAGAGGACATACCGGCCTATTTTTAAAAGGTATGTCTTTTTTATAGTATTTATCGGCATAATCGTTTACAATTTTATGTAAGCGTTTGCTTTTTTTAGGGTGAATGATTTTATTCGTTCCCATAACCGTAGACAAATCGTGCAGTTAATATAAATTTTATTACATAAAACCTTGCTATCATCTTATTAGTAACTCTTATTCATTTCTATACGATCGCGATATGTACGTTTGCTACCAAGTATAATCATATCGTTATAAGGAGGAAGCAGGAAGATGAAACGATTGTTTATAGCAGGGATTATTTTTATGCTTTTTTTATCTTTAGGTGCTGTATCTTCTTCAGCCGCAGGAAGTTTTACCTCTAAAACATATAACGGAAGGACATACAAACTGTACGTACCTAGCAGTTATCAGGCAGGTACTGCTTTACCTCTAGTAGTTATGTTACATGGCTGTACTCAAGACCCAGATCAATTTGCAGCAGGAACGCAAATGAATGCACTGGCGGAGACAGAGAAGTTCCTTGTTCTTTATCCAGAACAACTCTCTTCTGCTAATTCAAACAAGTGTTGGAACTGGTTTGATACCGCTCATCAATCAAGGGGAAGCGGTGAACCAGCGTTAATCGCTGGAATGGTTAATCAAATAAAAAGCAGTTATTCAATAGATGCCGACCAAGTCTTTGTTGGAGGTTTATCTGCTGGTGCAGCTATGAGTGTTATTATGGGAGCTACTTATCCAGACATATTTGCGGCTATAAGCGTTGGTGCAGGCTTGGAATATAAAGCAGCGACTAGTATGATAGGTGCTTATACAGCAATGAGTGGTGGAGGTCCTAATCCTATCCAGCAGGGAGATTTAGCTTATTCAGCCATGGGAGATCATAAACGAGTGGTTCCGGTTATTTTGTTTCATGGAACAGCTGACTACACTGTTGCGCTTATAAATGCGCATCAAATACTATCGCAATGGGCTCAAACAAATGATAGAGCGTCTGATGGGCTGGATAATAACAATATTGATGACACGGCAGATCAAACTGTAACAGGTACAGTATCTGGTGGAAGAAGCTATACGCAATATATCTACAAAGATACAGCAGGAAAAACAGTAATGGAAAAATACATGATAGAAGGAATGGGACACGCTTGGTCAGGGGGAAGTGCATCCGGTTCTTACACAGATCCTCAAGGACCAAATGCAACTAAATTAAGCTGGGATTTTTTTAAGAGTCATCCGAAGAATGGGGGTGCTCCTGATCCAGGAGATATATCTCCACCGGTTACAGCTGCTTCGCCAGCGGGAGGAACTTATGGAAGTTCTGTTTCTGTCACATTATCAACCAATGAATCTACCACCACTTACTATACATTAGATGGAAGCATACCAACTGTTAATTCTCTAAAGTATTCTGAGCCTATTACCATCAGCTCTAGCAAAACAATAAAATTTTTTAGTGTAGACGCAGCGGGTAATCAAGAGCAAGTAAAGACGGAAGTTTATCAAATTTCTGGAACCTCAGATAGATCTTCAGTATTTTCTTCGCTTGCTGCTGAAGGTGGATTTATCGGAAGTTTACCAGGTGACGGTATGAGTAGTTCTATTCATAAAATTGGGGATAAAGGAATGTACAATACCGACACATACCGAACCATTTTATCTTTTGATACAAGTTCTTTACCTGATGATGCAATCATTATGGATGTATCTTTAAAAATTTATCGCAAATCTTTAACTGGTAATATTTCATCTTTGAAAGGCGATATTAAAAGCGGTGTATTTGGAACTAGCAGTGCTTTAGAACAAATAGATTATCAGGCTTCTCCATCTATTTCAGCGGGTTTCCAAATGTCAGTGCCTTCACTCGATAATGGATATACAACTATTCAACTTCCTTCCTCACTTTGGGGATATATGAATAGGAGTGGAAAAACTCAGTTTCGCTTGTCAAGCTCAGGTCCAGCGGACTTTTTAAGTGATGTAGTTGAAATTTATGGGGGCGACCATTCTGCATATGCTCCAACTCTAACTGTTTCATATAAGTAAAAAAACCTTCTAAAAGCTAACGGCTTTTAGAAGGTTTTTTTACTTATAAGTTACTTTTATCACCGAATATAACTCCAACTTTTTATAGAGTTTTCTTCAAATTTTGACATGATTTTGATGAAATTTAATCATTATTCAAAAATGAATTGTCAGAAATATTACAAGAAAATGTTTAAAATTAATTAAATCCGTAATAAAAGTAAAATATTCCTGTAATGGAAGTGAAATGAACAGATGGTATCATTCAGTCATTGAGTAAATAAGGAGGTATTCGGAAAATGAAGAAATTTGTATTTACTCTAGGGACAACGGCAATTCTTTCAGCAGGATTTGTAGGTGCGGCATCTGCCTCTACAAACGGAACGTATGAAGTACAAAAAGGTGACACTTTATGGAAAATCGCTCAAAATCATAATGTGAGCGTAGACGAGCTAAAAGATGCTAATAACTTAACATCAACACTAATTTATCCAAATCAGACACTAAACTTATCTAGCATAAAAGAAATCGTACATACTGTAAAACGTGGTGACACTTTGTGGTCAATCGGTCAACATTACGGCGTAACAGTAGAAGAAATTAAAGAATGGAACGGTTTAACATCAGACTTAGTTTTCCCTGGAGAACAATTTAAAATTAAAACGGTACAAGCAGCTCAATCTCAAACAGCTAGTGCGCCAGTAGCAAAGGCAGCTCTACAAACGCAGCAGTCTCAAACGGCACAAGCTCAGCAAGAACAAGCAGCACAAGAGCAAGCACAAAAAGAACAAGCTCAAGCAGTAGCACAAGCACAGGCAACACAAGAGCAGGCACAAAAAGAACAAGAGCAAGCTCAAGCAGTAGCACAAGCACAGGCAACACAAGAGCAGGCACAAAAAGAACAAGAGCAAGCTCAAGCAGCGGCACAAGCACAGGCAGCACAAGAGCAAGCACAAAAAGAACAAGAGCAAGCTCAAGCAGCACAAGCACAGGCAGCACAAGAGCAAGCACAAAAAGAACAAGAGCAAGCTCAAGCAGCACAAGCACAGGCAGCACAAGAGCAAGCACAAAAAGAACAAGAGCAAGCTCAAGTAGCGGCACAAGCACAGGCAGCACAAGAGCAAGCACAAAAAGAACAAGAGCAAGCTCAAGTAGCGGCACAAGCACAGGCAGCACAAGAGCAAGCACAAAAAGAACAAGAACAAGCTCAAGCAGCGGCACAAGCACAAGCAGCACAAGAGCAGGCACAAAAAGAACAAGCAGCTCAGCAACAGCAGTCTCAATCGCAAGCAAGCGGCAAGTCTATGACTGTTGAAGCAACAGCTTATACAGCTAACTGTGCTGGATGCAGTGGTACAACAGCTACTGGAGTGAATTTAAAATCAAATCCAAATCAACGAGTAATTGCGGTTGATCCTAGCGTTATTCCATTAGGTTCAAAAGTCTACGTTGAAGGTTATGGTCAAGCTGTAGCAGCAGATACAGGTGGCGCAATTAAAGGAAATCGAATTGATGTATTCGTTTCTTCAGATAGTGCTGCACAAGACTGGGGCAGAAGATCAGTTAAAATTACAGTTATCGACTAATACTAGTCTTATAGAATAGAAGTAAAAAGAGATGTCTTTTAGGAGACATCTCTTTTTTATGCTTAAAATGAACGTTTGAAAAAAATAGGTCCGGGCATAATGAAATTTATAGTAGGAATTAGTTTGTTATATTAGTAATTATTTCTTGGTTTATATACAATGTTTGAGTGTTCTAAAAAGCTGAAAATATGTCAGGAGTATAGAAATATGAAACTTTATAAAAAAATGGCCTTACTAATAGTACTGAGTGTTATAGCAGGATTCTCGTATCTGGGCTATCAAGGATTATTTCAGCACAACGATCATTTAAATACGTCTGATCATAATCCTTTATCTTCTTCTAAACAGAAGCAAAATAGTATAGAAGTTGTAGGGAATCCACAATCCATTGCCGTGTTAGTAAACAAGCAAAATCTTCTTCCTGATCACTATGAACCCACTGACCTTGTATACCCAGACGTTCGATTTATATTTAAGGGAAAAATTGAAAAACGCCAAATGCGTACAGAAGCAGCAAAAGCTTTAGAAAGGATGTTCTCAGCTGCTGAAAGAGAAGGAATTTACTTAGCCGGTGTTTCTGCTTATCGTTCGCAAAGCCGCCAAGAATCTCTTTATCAAGCGTATATAAAACAAGACGGAGAAGCGGCAGCTAATCATTATAGTGCTTACCCAGGCAGCAGTGAACATCAGACTGGTTTAAGTATAGATGTATCAAGCAGCACCGGTAAGTGTGCGGCCCAAGATTGTTTTAAAGATACTCTTGAAGCCAAATGGATTGAAAAAAATTCATATAAATACGGATACATTGTTCGCTATCCAGAAGGAAAGCAGCAGATTACAGGTTATAAATATGAGCCGTGGCATATACGGTTTGTCGGAAAAGAACTCGCTTCTAAAGTGTATAAAAAAGGAATTACGTTAGAAGAATATTATAATGATTACATGCAAGTCGATAATCCAGTTCAATAAAAAAAGAAGAGTTATACATACTCTTCTTTTTTTGTATTTTTAGAAGATACCCTTACTTCAAAAGTGTGAAGTGAGGGAAGATGTTGAGGTGAACTACGGGATGCTACATCCTATGCCGTACTAGTAAAAGAGTTAACGTTTATAAATTATAATGAATTTTGTGATAAAGAATACTCATGTCCGTTTTGTTTTCCCTTCACATATTCTACAAAAAAGGGAGGTGAAAAGAAATGAGTTTTTACGGAGGTTATGGGTATGGTTATGGTTACGGAGCAGGTCACGGAAGTAACTTTGCGTTGATCGTTGTACTATTTATTTTACTAATTATCATCGGTGCTTCATGGGCAGGGCACTATTGATAAAGTTTTGATGAACAAACTCCCTTGAATTACTTCAAGGGAGTTATCTGTTTTTATCTATAATCAGGTAACTGTAAGTATGGAGTGCTTACATATCCTTTAAAGCCATTGTATTCTACAAAAGCCCAATCAAATGAAAGCTTGTTATCTTTTGAGTAGCCCCAAGCTAAGAAGCTGACGCTTTTTCCTTTTGGAATAGTTGTTACAATTTTGTTACTTGTGCTAGGCCCTGTACGCAAATTAAGGTTAGCAGCCGTATGAACAGTAGTGGGGACCTTCATTAAATAAGAAGTACCGATATATCCGGTGCCGCCAATTATTTTAATGGCAGCCCAGTCTGCATTTACAAATTTGACTACTTCGATTTGATCTTTTTTTCTTAATGTATCAAGAATCTTTCCTTTGGTGCTAGGTTCTGAACGTATATTGAGTACGGTTGCTGTCACTTCATATACGCTGAACGGTGCATTTATTCTTTCTGCTGCACTTGCTGTTTGCTCATGAGTGAATGGCAATATGCTGGATAGAGATGAAAAAGTAAAGCCAGCTGCTAATGTAAGAACCGATATAGATTTTGTGATTGTCTTCATACAAGTATTCAACTCCTTAGTGAAATAGGTAATACCTTTTCTATAACACTAAGAATAAGGAATACTTGTTTCTAAATTGTTACCAACATACATCTGAGTTGTAAATTTATAAAAATCTGTAAAAAGGTTTATTTCACAGACTTTTTAAGGGCTCTATCTTTACTATTCCTCGCTATCTTCTGTTGATTTATGAAAAGAAAAATATACAAAAACTGATAGTACTGTCCCGTAAATGCTCCACAAAGCTAAAGCGAAAATAAATTCTTTCTGCAGGCAATAAATAATTGTTAAAGCAACTAGTGCAATAAAACTTATTAAAATAGTCTTTTTCATAAGCACCCCGCCTATTTAGTTTGATTACTCTATATGCTTTTTGATCTTGCTTTAACCTATAATTATTCAGCTGTTGCGCTAAAGATGAAAGGAAAAAGTTAAATAAAGCCGAACTTATAATAAAAAGAAAGATGCAGGAGGATTTTTATGTTAGAACAACATGTACTAGAAGATATACAAAAGTTACAGTCTATTTGCGAACAAGAAGAAAAAATAGAGCTGAAGCTGAATTTTGATATGTTACGAAGTCGAAAACAAAATGAAGTTGACGATTTTTTTCATTATGAAGATAATCAGCTTGTTGGGTTTATTGGTCTTTATGGGTTTGGGAATACAGTAGAAATATGCGGGATGGTTGCTCCTAGCTATCGCAGAAAAAAGATTTTTTCGAAGCTGTTTTCTCAAGCTTTAGATATATGTAAGAAGAGTGAGTATACAGAGATTTTATTAAATGCTCCTGGCCATTCGGTTTCAGGCAGGGAGTTCTTAAAGCAAATTCCATGTTCATTTACTTTTTCAGAATACCAAATGAAGTGGACAAAAAAAGAATTGAAAGATGATAATCCCTTTGTTACACTTCGCTCTTCTGAATCAGATACAGATAGGGAAATGGAAATGCAAGTTGATATGGAATGATTTGGTATGTCTTTAACAGAAGCAGCTGCTTATTATGAGCAAACGAAAATGGAGAAACAGCAAAATCATTTTATCGTAGAGTACAATAGGCAAGCGGTTGGAAAGTTAAGGGTATTTTATGATAAAAGCGAAGCATGGATTTATGGATTTGGTATTTTACCTTCTTATCAAAAATTGGGAATAGGAAAAGCTGCTTTAAAACAAGTCGTTTTACAGCAGCATCAGCTAGGATATGATGTATTCCTTGAGGTTGAAGCGAAAAATAAACGCGCTTTGCAACTCTACGAAACATGCGGTTTCAATTCATATCACGTACAGGATTATTATGTATACAGCTTGTAGAGAAAAAACACGGAAATCTAAGATTTCCGTGTTTTTTCTCTACATATTAAGCGATCTGTGCTTTTTTGAATAAATAATGAGAGAGTACAGAAAAGTGATACGCCAGTTGACCAAAACAGTGAAGATCATACAAATAAGATAGGAGCACTGAAAGCGAGGATCCACGTAATAATTCCTCCAATAAACGCTTTTTTTAATAGGTGATAATCCGTATATCCAAGGCTAATACTGATAAATACATTGAGGAGACTAAGAAAAATAAAAGAAAAAAACAAATTATTTCCTCCCTGTTTTTAATACGCAATACAAAAAAGAAATATTTTACATTTTTAGTATAGCAAAAAATAAAAAAATTTGGATGCTAAAGATGAAAAAGGAAGCTATCTGTGTTATGTATAGTAAAGTGAATGAGAAGGTTAAAAAAGGGAATGAGTTAATAAAGCGATGTAGTAGAAAGAAAGGAGTAAAAGGATGGAATTTGCCCATATCTTTACACTAAGTGTATCTGTTGTGACCGCTATTAATATTTTATTAGCCGGTATTCTTATTTTCATCGAACGAAGAGATATAGGATCTACATGGGCGTGGCTTCTTATTTTATTTTTTATACCGATTGTCGGCTTTATTGTATATCTGTTCTTTGGAAGACAGCTAAAACAGAAAAACTTTTATAAATTGTCATCTGATGAGCGGGAATATTTAAGATCTTCAGTGGATGAACAATTAAAAGAACTTAAAGCTACCCATGAATATCGAAATGATTTACTGATTCAACATAATAAACTACTGTTCACTAATTTAAATTCTTCTAAGTCACTCGTGCGCACCGACAATGAAATTGATATCTTTAGTGACGGTAATCAGAAATTTGATGCGTTGTTTGAGGATATTCGAAATGCTAAAAAAGAAATTAATATTCAATATTATATTATTCAACGAGATAATCTTGGGAAAAAATTAAGAGATGAGCTAACGAAAAAAGCAAAAGAAGGTATAAAGGTTCGCGTTCTTTATGATGAAGTAGGATCTAGAAAAATGACGCCATCATTTTTTAAGGAGCTTATTTCATATGGCGGCGAAGCACAGGCATTTTTCCCTTCAATTCTTCGCTTGATTAATTTTCGTATTAACAATCGAAATCATCGAAAGCTTTGTATTATTGATGGTGAAGTAGCATACATAGGAGGATTTAACGTAGGAGATGAATATCTAGGGTTAGATCCAAAAATGGGTTATTGGAGAGACACTCATTTTCGCATTAAAGGAGAATCAGTGAACGATATTCAAGGAAGATTCATTTTAGATTGGCATCAAGCAACAAAGCAGCCAATTGAACTTGAACAATTTTTGCATCGCACAGAAACTCATTCTGGAACGGTCCCAGTGCAAATTGTAGCGAGCGGTCCTAACTCGACTACTCAGCATCTGAAAAATATGTATATCTCATTGATTATGTCGGCCAAAGAAAGTGTATACCTTCAAACGCCTTACTTTATTCCCGACGCAAGCTTTATGGATGCTTGTAAAATTGCTTTATTATCTGGAGTAGATATTCATATTATGATTCCAAACAAACCCGATCATCCTTTTGTTTATTGGGCTACGTGGTCTCATGTAGGTGAACTGCTGACATATGGTGCAAATATTTATCTCTATGAAAAAGGCTTTTTGCATGCTAAAACGATTGTAGTAGATAATGAAGTATCTTCTGTAGGGACGACGAATATTGATCCGCGAAGTTTCAGCCTTAATTTTGAAGTGAATGCAGTTGTATATGACCAACCTATTGCAGAAAAGTTGCAGAACCTGTTTCTTGAAGATGTGCAATTTAGTTCAAAATTAACACTTGAACGATATAAAGAGCGCTCTCTTCTTATAAAATTTAAAGAAGCAGTATTTCGCTTGCTGTCACCAATTTTATAGTATAAATCATTGGTATCATGAAAAAGGCTTGAATTATTAGATTCAAGTCTTTTATTTTATCGGTTTCTCCTTGTAAGGAGAGCTAGAGATAAATTTAAAAAGTTTTACTAGAAAATCCAAGGGTATTAATACTATAACAAGCTAAAAAAACGATAATACCTGGGAGGAATAACAATGACAAAAAATGTGGTAGGTACGTATAATTCAGAAGAGGCCGTTATTACAGCGATTCGAAATTTAAAAACACAGGGATATCCGGACAGTGCACTTTCTGTTTTGACAAACAGTGGCCAGCATCATGAAAATACAGAAGCGATTGAGCATTCTGCAGGAATTGATGTGCAAATAGTTGATACAGATCAAAATTCAAAGCACCATCAACCCTTTATGGAGAAAATAAAAAATGCTTTTACGCCAGCTGAAGAAAAAATGGATCAAGATGTTAATCGAATCGAAAATCAATTAACCGAATATGGTGTACCTGCTGCAGAAGCTTCCTCGTATGTATCTGATCTTAAAAAAGGAAAAGTTTTGCTGATGGTAGACGCAGTTGAGCATGATAAACGCAATTCAGCTCTAGGACAAACGGTGACACCTGCTGAAAAATCAGCTGACCCAATGAATGAAAAAATGTTATACGGCAATCACGAAAATAAAATAAAGTAACGTTGAAGTAGCCCACTGAGATAATAAAAGACCGCGTTCTTAAATAAAAGCTAGTTAACGAAAGGAAGGGAACCGATGAGAAATCTAGAAAAAATGGAATCTGAACTTGACTATTTAAAACAGCAGCAAGAAGTCAATCAAGAGCTCATCAAAGTTTCACAGTCTCTTGTTGCTACGTTAAAACAGTATGAAGAAGAACCGAACAATACAGAAGTGTTAGCTGTGATTGCTGATTTAGAAGGACAGCAAGAACAGCTCAAAGCAAAGACTGAAAAGATATCTAAAGAGCTTGCACATTTATAAAGCAAGATAAAAGAAGTTCCTATGAAAGGAACTTCTTTTTATGTTTTGTCATAAGCAATCTATTGTGAGAGAAAAGGAGCCTTATATAACGCTATGTGAACGTTATGGAGATAATGGTTTTGTTTTAGATACATATAGAGGAGAAGAAACGCAAAAAAAGGATTGTATAAAAATAGGAAAAGGAAGAACGGTCATTCGCTCTTCCTCCAGCCGTATTGCTTATGATAGTGATTTAGAAACGTCCGCCGCCAAGTTGCTGTTCAGCCATTTGCACAAGGCGCTTTGTAATTTCGCCGCCTACTGAGCCGTTTGCACGTGCAGTTGTGTCAGGACCAAGAGTTACGCCAAATTCGCTAGCGATCTCATATTTCATTTGATCGATTGCTTGTTGAGCACCGTGTACGGCTAATTCGTTGCTGCTCTTATTTCTGCTGTTTGCCATCATAATCAACTCCTTTTATAAGGTTAAGATTATGATTTGATTAATAGATAGTTTTTATACATGAAATAAAAAATTTTTTTCAAGGACTTATAGAATATGCTTATTGGAATATACAAAACGATTGAATACTTTCGTGATAAAATAAGGAAAGAGATCTCGAAGAAAGGAACAGTGAAAGTGAAACCAACCATTTATGATGTTGCGAAAAAAGCAGGGGTATCGATAGCCACTGTATCCAAAGTAATCAATCAGACAGGCCGTATTAGTGAAAAAACGATAAAAAAAGTGAATGAAGTAATGATGGAATTAGATTATCAGCCTAGCAGTGTCGCAGCGGCGTTAACAGGAAAAAAGACGTACACGATTGGCGTTCTAGTTCCTGATATCTCTAATCCTTTTTTTGCAGAGGTAGCAAGAGCTTTTGAGAATAGTGCTAGAGCAGCGGGATACACGCTTTTTTTATGCAGTACAGATCATCAAACTGCGCGCGAGCATGAATACATAGATCTTTTATTTAAAAAACAAGTAGATGGAATCATTATCGCAACCGAACTAAATAATACGAAGCTCGTAAAGAAAATTGTGAAGCATGATGTACCGCTTGTATTGTTTTCAGTTGACCATCCTTCTATCTCCACGCATGTAGTCACGATTGATAACGTTCGCGGAGGATATATCGCAGGTAAGTATTTAATAGAAAAAGGTCATCAATCGGTAACGGTTATGACTGAAAAAGATAGAAAAAGTAGTGAAGGGCGATTAGCAGGATTTAAGCAAGCACTCACAGAAGCAAATTTGTCACTAGAAAACCAGTCCATTATCAGCTGTTATTCAACAGTGGAAGATAGCAGAAGAGCAAGTAAACAGCTGCTTTCTTTGCCTAATAGGCCGACAGCAGTCTTTGCATGTACTGATTTAATTGGTGTGTCGCTCATAAACGAGGCAAGGAAGCAGGGGCTTTCGATTCCAGGAGATCTATCGGTAATTGGATTTGATAATACGATTTATGCCGATATTGCTGAGCCGGGTTTGACAACGATCGAACAACCAATTTCTCAGATGGCAGCTAGTACGTTTGAACAGCTGTTAAAGTCTATGAAAAAAGAAGAGCATGCGAAACAACGAGTAACGATTATTCCAGAACTAGTAGAACGTGCGTCAGTAAAGAAGTTATAAAGTAGAGAAGATAAAAAAGCTGCAGGTGCTGGGGCACCTGCAGCTTTTTCTACTTAGCCATATTTATAGGGAGACCTGACTTTTGACTTCGTTTATTGTTTCGCCTTTAATAATTGTTTCTGTTGGAATCGTAAGGAAACCAGTTAGAAAAGCACCAAAGAAATATAAGCAAGCAAAGATCCAAATCACGCCGCCCGTGCCCAAAAGACCAATGAAAACGGTCACAATTAAAGGACCTACAAAAGCCGAAAGTCCCGATCCTAAGTTCAACACGGACATCGCGGCTCCTTTATTCTCAGGAGCTAAAGAAGGCACTAACGCTGTAAGAGGAACATATCCTGCTAGTGTTGCACCGTAACAGCATGCGACAATCATCATCACCCAATAATTATGTCCGACGAATTGCGGTACATAGTAAAGAGCAAGTGTTACAATTCCGCATCCTACTCCGCCGAACCATTTGATTGTATTTACCCAGCCGAATTTATCTCCAACAATACCAAAAATAATATTAAAAGCCATATTCACAAAAAACAATGTACCCCAGATTTGCAACCATTCACTCATCGTAAAATCATGTTTCATCATATAGGTTGGCAAGAAAACAACAAATCCAAATTGAGCAGCAGAGTTAATAATCTTTACGATTCCTCCGATGCCTACTTTAGGGTTCTCAAATGCGATTGTAATCCCTTTCATTAATTCTTTTGTTTTATTATCGTTTACTTTTTGGACGGTAAACTTGTCTTTATTCATGATAATTGAAAAGACTCCACCAATCACAACAAAAAGCAAACCGCTCCACAAAGTAGCGATTTCGCCGATTTTAGGAACCATGTAACTGGAGTAAAAGGCTCCGATTACGCTTAAACCAAGCTGGAAGACAAACCAAAACCAACCTACTGCTTTTGAAAGCATTTCCTGAGGCGTGCGGTAAGACACCCAGACCAAGAATGAGTAGGCAAATAAAGGGTAACCAAATCCTCTAAGAGCATAACAAATTAATATAATCGTATAATTCATGATATGAAGTCCTAATCCTATAAATCCAATCGAACCAATAATAAAGGATATCAAGCCGAATGCCATTGCTTTTCTAGGTCCCCACAATTGAACAAGTACGCCGGAGAACCAAGAAGAAACCGAGACCGTAATTCCATAAACAGTAAACAGTAAAGCGGCATGTTCGATGGTTAACCCTCTTTCTACAAGATAAGGAGATAACCATCCTTGTTCTAATCCATCACCAATCATAAAAACAATAATACCTATGTATCCCCATGTTAAATGAGAAGGGATTCCAATCCTGTCTAGAGCCGTTTTTCTAGAAATAAATTCGTTCATTTTCCACACCACCAGATCGATTATTTTGTTTGAACTATCAAAATATTTGGTTAAGCGCTTAATCTATTTGATAAAAAAAGTATACGCTTACATTTTTTAAACGTCAATGAAAATTTTAAATATATATAATTTTCAATTAAATAATCTTAACAGTAAAAATATTGGTAGATAAGGTAATAATAACTGAATTTATTATAAAAATACTTAAATATAGAGAATTTCTTTATGCTTCAGCACTAAATAGATAAAAAAATAAAAATAGTTTTTTTAATAGTATACGTTCAGGTAATTAAAAAACAAATATTCTAAATAATCCATAAAAATAGTTTGCATTTTATAAAACGTTATGTATAATTAAAACCAGGAAAGCGCTTAACCTATATTGAGGTTTGAGCGAATGTTTTCTTAACTTTTAATTAAAGGGGAAAATAAGATGGGGATTCTTACAATTGGAATAATTGGTGCTGGACGAATAGGGAAATTACACGTTGATAATTTAAAATTAATGCCTCAAATAAAAATTAAAGCGGTTTCAGATGTGGTAGTAGATCATTTGCATGAGTGGGCTGCAAGTAAAGAGATTTTGACGTTGACAACAAATTATCAAGATTTATTAGCTGATCCAGAAATTGATGCCGTTTTCATTTGTTCGCCAACGAATACGCATGCATCGATTATTAAAGAAGCGGCTCGAGCGAAAAAACATATTTTCTGTGAAAAGCCCGTTAGTTTTTCAGTAGAAGAAACAATCCAAGCGTTAGAAGTAGTAAAAGAACATGGCGTGCAGCTTCAAGTTGGCTTTAACAGACGCTTTGATCCCAACTTTAAAAAAGTGTATGATCTTGTACAGCAAGGAGAAGTAGGAAAGCCGCATATTCTAAAAATTACGTCCAGAGATCCTCAGCCGCCGAGTCCGGAATATGTTCGCGCTTCAGGAGGACTGTTCATGGATATGATGATTCATGATTTTGATATGGCTCGTTATGTAATGGGCAGCGAAGTGGTAGAAGTATCGGCTTACGGCACAACGCTCATCGATCCTGCTATTGAAGAAGCAGGAGATATAGATACGGCAATTGTGTCATTAAAATTTGCAAATGGAGCTTTAGGTGTGATTGATAATAGTCGTCAAGCTGTCTACGGTTACGATCAGCGCCTTGAAGTTTTTGGCGAAAAAGGTGGGGTTGTCGCTGACAATTGCCGTCCTACTACAGTAGAGATATCAACAGGCGAAAGTGTAGTCAAAGAGAAGCCGCTGTATTTCTTCCTTGAGCGCTATACACAAGCGTACATAGATGAAGTAACACAGTTTGCAAGAGCAATTATGGAAAATCAAAGCGTTATTTGTACAGGGAACGATGGATTACAAGCAGAACGAATTGCTAAAGCAGCAAAAGAATCTTTACTATCCGGGCAGCCAGTGAAGATTGAACATAAAAAGTACGCAGTGAATTAATGACGGTAAACCTGGGGTGAAAGAAAATAATTTGTTCTTTCTACCCTTTTAGGAAAGCGCTTAACTAAGGAGGAATAAAGATGAATCCGCTTATTTTTAAAGAAAATCGTGGGTTAGATTTCATCGCTGTTGGCCGCTTATGTATTGATTTAAATGCAAATGAAACACAGCGTCCGATGGAAGAGACTAAAACATTTACTAAATATGTAGGAGGCTCTCCGGCTAACATTGCGATTGGAGCAGCAAGACTAGGCTTAAAAACCGGTTTTATCGGAAAAGTATCAGATGATCAAATGGGACGCTTCATTACGGATTATCTCCAAAAAAATAAGATTAATACAGATAGCATTGTTATTGATAAAACAGGGGCCGTAACGGGTCTTGCTTTTACGGAAATCAAGAGTCCTACAGATTGCAGCATCTTAATGTATCGTGATAACGTAGCGGATTTAAAGCTGAATCCTACAGAAGTATCCGAAGAGTATATCAAACAGTCAAAGGCTCTTTTAATATCTGGAACGGCTCTTGCACAAAGTCCTTCTCGTGAAGCAGTGTTTTTAGCACTAGAACACGCACGCAAGCATGAAGTTGTTGTATTCTTTGATATCGATTATCGCCCATATACATGGGAGTCAGAAGCTGAAACAGCGGTCTATTTTAATTTAGCCGCTGAAAAATCAGATGTGATCATTGGCACGCGAGAAGAGTTTGATATGATGGAAAAACTATTAAATTATGAAGAATCTAATGACCAAGTAACAGCAGAGCGATGGTTTTCTCATCATGCTCAAATCGTCGTGATTAAGCACGGTGGAGAAGGATCTATTGCCTATACAAGAGACGGTGAGTCTCACCGCGGAGGAATATTTAAAACAAAAGTTCTTAAAACGTTTGGCGCTGGCGATTCTTATGCTTCAGCCTTTATTTACGGATTGATGCAAGGGCTGGAAATTCCGCAGGCAATGCGATTGGGCGGTGCATCAGCTTCGATTGTGATTTCAAAGCACAGCTGTTCAGATGCCATGCCAACAAGTGTTGAGCTCTTCAACTTTATGGAGACAGCAACAGAAGTTTTGCAGGAAGCTTAATAGATAAAGGAAAAATCTGAAGAGATTAAAGGGATAGAAGTTTATCAAAATGAGATAAAGGGAGAGATATTTTATGACACAAACAGCGGTAAAAACAGTAAAAAACTATATTGGCGGACAATGGATTGAATCAGCTACATCAAAAACAGAGCCTGTGTATAACCCAGCGACAGGTGAATTAATCGCACAAGTGCCTCTTTCTACCAAAGAAGATGTAGACCAAGCGGTGCAAGCGGCAAATGAAGCTTTCAAAGGATGGGCAAAAACAGCCGTGCCTAAACGTGCACGCATTTTATTCAAGTATCAGCAGCTGTTAGTAGATAACTGGGATGAATTAGCAAAGTTAGTGACAGTTGAAAATGGAAAAAGCTTTAACGAAGCGCGCGGTGAAGTGCAGCGTGGAATTGAATGTGTAGAATTTGCAGCTGGAGCTCCTACGTTAATGATGGGTAAACAGCTTCCTGATATCGCAACAGACATTGAATCTGGCATGTACCGCTATCCGATTGGTGTAATTGGGGGAATTACGCCGTTCAATTTTCCAATGATGGTTCCTTGCTGGATGTTTCCGCTTGCGATCGCTTGCGGCAATACATTTGTGTTAAAGCCGTCTGAACGTACACCGCTTTTAGCTGCAAGGTTAGCTGAGCTTTTTGAAGAAGCTGGTTTGCCAAAAGGAGTGTTAAACATTGTAAACGGTGCTCATGACGTAGTAAATGGACTTCTTGAACATAAGCTCGTAAAAGCTATTTCGTTTGTTGGTTCACAGCCTGTAGCTGAATATGTGTACAAAAAAGGTACGGAAAATTTAAAGCGTGTTCAAGCTTTAGCCGGTGCCAAAAACCACTCGATCGTATTAAATGATGCAGACTTGAACGTAGCAACAAAACAAATTATCGGAGCTGCTTTTGGTTCAGCGGGTGAACGTTGTATGGCAGCATCTGTTGTCACTGTACAGGAAGAAATTGCGGATCAATTGATTGAAAGATTAGTAGAAGAGGCAAACAATATTGTAATTGGCGACGGCTTAGAAGAAAACGTCTTCTTAGGACCGGTTATTCGTGAAAATCATAAAGAGCGTACGCTTAGCTATATCGAATCAGGCGTGCAAGAAGGTGCCGAGCTGATCCGTGATGGTCGCACAGATGCAGCAGTAAATGGCAACGGATACTTTGTTGGACCAACGATTTTTGATCGTGTCACCCAAGAAATGAAAATTTGGCAAGATGAGATCTTTGCACCTGTGCTGTCTATTGTGCGCGTGAAAACATTAGAAGAAGCCATTGAAGTAGCCAATAATTCCCGCTTTGCAAACGGTGCTTGCATTTATACAGGTAGCGGCGCAAGCGTACGTGAATTCCGTGAAAATATTGAATCCGGTATGTTAGGAGTAAACGTAGGGGTGCCAGCACCTATGGCGTTCTTCCCGTTTTCTGGTTGGAAAGACTCTTTCTACGGTGATCTTCATGCAAATGGTACAGACGGCGTGGAATTTTATACAAGAAAGAAAATGGTTACAACTCGGTGGTAAGTAGTTAGTTTAAAATCACATCTCATTTAAAAAGGAAGTATCGGGAATTGAAGATATTCCTTATGCTTCCTTTTTCTAATCGTAATCTAGTACTAGAAGGGAGAAAAGGGCATGGAAACAGTTAAGATGACGACGGCACAAGCGTTGGTGAAATTTTTAAATCAGCAGTATGTTGAATTTGATGGAAAGCAGCACAAGTTTATTAAAGGGATTTTTACAATTTTTGGGCACGGGAATGTAGTAGGTCTTGGGCAAGCTTTGGAAGAAGATGCAGGAGAATTAGACATATACCAAGGACGTAATGAACAAGGGATGGCCAATGCAGCGATGGCTTTTGCAAAACAAAAACATCGAAAGCAGATTATGGCTTGCACATCTTCAGTGGGCCCAGGCTCAGCAAATATGGTTACAACGGCAGCCACCGCTTCAGCTAATAACATTCCAGTTTTGCTGCTTCCCGGCGATGTATTTGCAACTAGACAGCCGGATCCTGTTTTGCAGCAAATTGAACAGTCATATGATTTATCTATTTCTACAAACGATGCTTTTCGTCCAGTGAGCAAGTACTGGGATCGCGTAAGCAGACCTGAACAATTGATGACAGCTATGATCAACGCGATGCGGGTATTAACGAATCCAGCAGACACGGGAGCTGTAACTATTTGTTTGCCTCAAGATGTGCAGGGAGAAGCATGGGATTTTCCTGCTTATTTCTTCCAAAAGCGCGTTCACCGCATTGAGCGCCGCCTTCCGACTAAGGACAGTCTAGGCGATGCGATTCAAGTAATGAAAACAAAAAAAAAGCCAATCATTATTTGTGGAGGCGGCGTTCGGTATTCAGAAGCCGCAAAGGAGTTAAAGCAATTTGCTAGTGAGTTCCACATTCCATTTGGGGAAACTCAAGCGGGGAAAAGTGCCGTTGAAAGCGACTACCGCTATAATCTTGGCGGAATTGGTGTAACAGGGAACTCAGCTGCTAACACAATTGCTAAAGAAGCGGATTTAGTGATTGGAGTAGGCACTCGATTTACTGATTTTACAACAGCCTCTAAACAGCTTTTTCAACATCCGGAAGTGCAATTTCTTACAATTAACACGTCTGAATTTCACGCGAATAAGCTCGATGCTGTGAAACTTGTAGCTGATGCAAAAGAAGGGCTGCTTGCTCTTAGAGAAGAACTAACATCAATTGGTTATCAGTCTGGTTATACGACAGAAATTGCAAGTGCTAAAGACGCATGGGAAACAGAATTAGAGCGTCTACATAGCATACGTTTTACTGGGGCAAAGTTTATTCCAGAAATAAAAGGTCATTTAGATGAGAGCTTAGCTGAATATGCAGAATCACTTGGTACTCAATTAACGCAAACAGAAGTAATTGGAGAGGTGAATAAGCTCCTTGATCACAATTCCGTTATTGTTGGTGCAGCAGGAAGTCTTCCGGGTGACTTACAGAGAATGTGGAAGTCTAATAAACCCAATACCTATCATATGGAATATGGGTATTCATGCATGGGATATGAAGTATCAGGCGCACTTGGAGTTAAGCTAGCGGAACCAGCTAAAGAAGTGTATGCGATGGTTGGAGATGGAAGCTATCAAATGCTTCATTCAGAGCTCATTACAAGCCTTCAAGAAAGAAAAAAAATAAATATTTTACTATTTGATAATTCCGGTTTCGGATGCATTAACAATCTTCAAATGTCAAATGGAATGGGAAGCTTTGGAACAGAGTTTCGCTATCGAAACGATGAAACAGGAAAGCTAAACGGAAACGTGATGAAAATTGATTTTGCAGCCAGCGCCGCAGGCTACGGTGTAAAAACATATCGTGTAAGTTCTCTTGAAGAATTAAAAACGGCGATAGCAGATGCACAAAAGCAAGAGGTTTCTACGCTAATTGATATTAAAGTGCTGCCAAAAACTATGACGAATGGTTATGAATCATGGTGGCATGTAGGAGTAGCAGAGGTATCTGGAAATCAGCATGTACAAGAAGCTTATAAAGATAAAGTGAAAAAACTTGAAATGGCAAGGGTTTATTAAGAACCAGAAAAATATTGCGGATGTTGAAGAGAAACATTCAGTACATGTAAAAGCGTTTTTAATTTCATACAAGGGAGAGGAAGAGATGTTCAAGGAAAATACGGTCAAACTGGGGATTGCTCCAATTGCTTGGACAAATGATGATTTACCTGAACTAGGAGCTGAAAATACATTTGAACAGTGTATCAGTGAGATGGCTTTAACCGGTTTTAAAGGAAGTGAGGTAGGAAACAAATATCCGCGAAACGTTTCCATCTTAAAAAAAGCATTATCGCTGCGGAACTTAGAAATTGCAAGCGCATGGTTTAGTACATTTTTAACGACAAAGCCGCTGGAAGAAACGGTGACTCCATTTATTGAACATCGCGATTTTTTATACGAAATGGGAGCAAAAGTAATCGTTGTGTCTGAACAAGGACACAGCATTCAAGGGCTGATGGATGTTCCTTTATTTAAAGGAAAGCCTGTGTTCACGCCACAAGAGTGGAACAGACTTGCAGAAGGCCTGCATTATCTTGGGAAACTAGCCCGAGAGAAAGGTATGCATATTGTCTATCATCATCACATGGGAACAGGCGTACAAACAACAGAAGAAATTGAGCAGCTAATGGAGCTTACTAATCCAGAGCTTGTCTCGCTGTTATTTGATACGGGCCATCTTGTCTTTTCAGGAGAAGAACCTCTTTATATTTTAAAAAAATATTTACATCGTATTAAACATGTTCATTTAAAGGATATTCGCCAAGAAGTAGTTGATAGAGTAAAAGAACAAGAGCTGAGCTTCTTGCAAGCGGTAAAAGAAGGAGCCTTTACTGTTCCAGGTGACGGAGCTATTGAATTTGATGAAGTGTTTACTACGCTGGCCACTTCGGATTATAACGGCTGGTTTGTTGTAGAAGCAGAACAGGATCCAGCGCTCGCTAATCCTTTTGAATATGCGCTAAAAGCGAGAAACTTTATTAAAGAAAAAAGCGGTCTTTAATTTCGAATGTAAAAGGTTTAACGCCTTTTATGTGCTTATAAAGTGAAAGGAGGAGGGGGAATGAAACCAACCATTTATAGTGTGGCTGAAGAAGCAGGAGTATCAATTTCTACCGTATCAAAAGTCATTAATCAAACCGGTCATATTAGTGAAAGAACAAGACAAAAAGTAATTGAGGTTATGGCGCAGTTGAATTACCACCCAAGCGTCGTGGCATCTGCTTTAACAGGAAAGCCCACTAAAACGATTGGGCTTCTCGTACCCGACATCTCCAACCCTTTTTTTGCCGACTTGGCAAGAAGCATAGAAGACCGAAGTCATGAGCGAGGCTTCCACGTTGTAATGTGCAATACCGATAACGAGGCGGAAAAAGAGAAAAAGTATTTATCGCTGTTAATTCGTCAAAGAATTGACGGCTTAATTGTAGCTTCGGCTTTTCGAAATGCTAATCTTTTAAAAAATATGCTTAAGCAAGATATACCGATTAGCGTTATTGCTTCAGAAATTCCTCATATATCCGTTAATACAGTGACAGTGGATAACTACAAAGGAAGCTATTTAGCGACTGATTATTTACTGTCTTTACATCATGAAAAAATTGCAATTATTACAGAAAATGCAAAAAGTAATCATGCCCGTTTAGATGCTTTTCGAGACGCCATGCAAGAAAATGGAATCATCGTATCACCTCAGCACGTTATTACGACCGAGGCAAGTATTCAAAAAGGATATGAAAGTGCTAAGCGAATTTTTTCATTAAAGGAGAAAGTGACGGCTATTTTTGCTTGTAACGATTTACTGGCTATCGGCGTTATGCAAGCGGCAAAGGAATTTAAAATTGATGTGCCGAAGGACTTATCAGTCATTGGATTTGATAATACGGTTCTTTCTACTACCATCACGCCCATGTTGACGACGGTAGCACAACCAACACAGGAAATGGCTGTAAACGTAGTGGATTTGCTGGTTAGAGAAATGGAATATCCAACTATGCATAAAGAACATTTGCTTCTTGAGCCGAAATTGATTGTCCGAAAATCAACGGCTCCGTTACGAAGAGACGCCAGAAACTCCATAAATAATTGGTCACGATAAAGAATATTGCTACTAATAAAAATCATCTTAGTCACATATTCAAAAGAATTTATAGAGCCTATGGAAAAAAACTGAGTGATAAGTAAATTCTGATTGCCCTACTACATAAAGGAGGAAGTTAAGCATGTTAGGTAAATTAGGTGAATTAAATAAAGGATACAACGTACTTACAGAAATGGCCGGTCAGCACAAAGAAATGCTGATGGATATTGGGATTTATAACATGCCCCAAGGAAAAGAGGAAACTTTACTAGACAGCAGCAACGAAACGGCTATTCTTTTACTAGAAGGAAAGGTAAAGCTAGAGTGGGAAGGCCATTCGAAAGAAATTCAGCGTCAGTCCCTTTTTGAAGAGGAGCCTTGGTGTTTGCACGTTTCGAAAAATGTGGATGTTAAAATTACCGCGCTTGCCAATAGTGAAGTACTAGTTCAAAAAACGGATAATGAAAAAGAATTTTCATCAAAATTATATACGCCTGAAGATTGTCAAAATACAGTGGCTGGTGAAGGAGTATGGAAAGGTACTGCTCAGCGTGTAATTCGAACAATTTTTGACTACAATAACGCTCCTTATTCTAACCTTGTTATTGGAGAAGTTATTTCTTATCCAGGAAGATGGTCGAGTTATCCGCCTCATCATCATGACCAGCCTGAAGTATATTACTATCGTTTTGACAAGCCACAAGGGTTTGGCTGCGCAATGGTCGGAGAAGATGCGTACCGTGTAGTTGATAATAGTTTTATTACAATTCCTGGTGAATTGGATCACCCTCAAGCAACGGCTCCCGGCTATGCGATGTACTTCTGCTGGATGATTCGCCATCTTGACAATAATCCGTGGACAGACCGTATCATGGAAGAAGAGCATAAATGGTTATTGAAACCGGATGCGAAAATTTGGCCTGAAAAATAAATAACGACCTTTATATGAAATGGGTTCTAAATATTGAAAAAGCTCCAATAAAAAATAATTATGTGTAAAATAATAGTTTATTTTTGTAAAATATGTTTTTATATGTTAAAATATAGCTTGTATTAATATTCAGGCGATGATATCGCTCTTTTTAGCAGATTCCTTTTTTAGGAGTCTCTTTTTTTGTAAGCAGAAGCAAAAGATACACGCGGTTCTTATGTCAATTAAAAAGAAAAGGAGATAAGCGTAAGCCGCTTATCTCCTTTTCTTTTTAGCATTATCTAACGCTAAGTTCTTTTTAACTACTTTTTCTAGAGCAACTTCTACGTGAACATTTTTTTCATCGATGTCATTCACAAGCACGACGGTTCCTTTTCGTCCTTTAATCTTTAAATCATCACCCGTAGAAGGAATATTTTCCCGCAACTGGCTCAATAGAAGCTTTCTGTTTTCAAAAAAGTGGACAGCCACCATTTTATCTCACCTAATTTCATATGATATATGTGATACAAAGATGTGTATATGAAATCCTTCCTATACATTATGTCGTTACTGCTGACTTTAGAACAGATTGGATAGACAATTGTTGCATCAATATACGAAATAAATAGGATGGCATAGTTATAAATCTTCTATCCTTGGACATGCTTATACTACTAATCTAAAAAGGGATGTGGATGAGAATGAAAATGAAGATGGCTATCGGATTAAGTGTATTTACGGCCGTTACAGGAGCAATTGCTTTGGGGGCGGTTTACTTTTTAGCAGGTATCTTTTCGTTTTTCTTAACGGTTTTTTCATAAAAAAATCCACCATCAGGTGGATTTTTTTATTTAGTAGCGGCTTTTGTTTCATGAGGCGAATTGCCGATAAAGCCAAATTTCCCGCCGACAACTTCTTTTACTTCGTGGATGACAATAAAAGAATTCGGGTCAATTTGCTGGATTTTCTTTTTAATTTTTAATAGCTCGTTCTTTTTAATAACAACGTAAATAATACGTTTATCTTTATTGGCGTAGTAGCCATATCCGTAAAAGATTGTGGCTGCATTTCCAAATTCACTGGTGATAACTTGCGCTATGTCTTTATATTGATCAGACATAATGGTCATTGCTTTTTTGTTGTGGAAACCTTCGATAACAATATCGACGATTTTGGCACAAAGATAGACGAATATAAAGGTATAGAGGGTGTTGTTGACGCCAATGGCAAAAACTGATGCTAAAATAATAACGCTGTCCATGTAGAACATGCTTTTAGAGATATTATAGCCTTTTGTGTAGTTTAATAAATAAGCTAAAAGAGTTGTTCCACCGGTAGACCCATCCGCGATAAAAATGAGAGCCAGTCCGGTTCCCATTAGTAAGGCGCCGAATACAATTCCTAAAATCATGTCGTGAACGTGAAAGGGAATATAACTGACCAGACCGAGGAAAACGGACGTCATGACAGCTCCTAGAATAGTATAAAGAATCGTTTTTTTTGTTAGGAATTTATAGGCTAAGGCAATAAATATAAGGTTCACAAGGAAAGTGCTGATACTTGTAGGGATATGAAATAAATAATATAAAACAAGAGCAATACCAACCGTACTTCCGTCACCTAATTTATTTGGAATGACAAAAAAATCAATCGATGCAGCAACTAAAAGCGCTCCGGCAATAATTAAAATGATGTCTTTATAGATTGTTTTCAATATGCAAACCTCCTTGATAATTAGGATATTTTCATGTGGAATCTTGTTTTTACTAGTGTTTCACAAATGATAAAATAAAAAACGTCTTAGAAATTGTCTAGTTATATAACTGATCAACTTCTAAGACGAAGAATTACGATACGTGTATAGGTCTTAATCCTGCTTTTCTATGCTTCGATGTCACCGATTATATAAACCTCTGAACGCTATGTCAACGCTATGAGAGATGTTCAACTTTTCAAAAAATAGAAGGCGGTTTCCTACATAAAAAAAGAATCCTTTGCGCCGTCGCAAAGGATTTTCAAATTTATTGGAATAGGGGGAATACGTTATTAGGATTGTCATTTTCATAAATTAATATACCTCTATTTTTTTAAAAATTTATTTGTTAATGACGATTGAAAGTTTGTAATTCACATGCTGATTTAGCTCTGTCAAAAAATCATTTAATTCTTCATTTGAATGAAATTTGCATTCTAGTAAGTAGCAACCATCGCCGCTGATTTTAAAGTTGTTCATGACGTACTCCTGCTGACTTTCTAAAAATGAGAGATAGGGATGATGATGAATGCTCTGCGTATAGATATTTAAAAACGTATGAACGGTGTAGCCAAGTTTTCGTTCATCGATGTTAATTGTATAGCCTTTGATAATGCCTTCATCTTCTAACTTTAATACTCTAGCAGAAGCGGCTTGTCCGGTTAGATGCACTTTTTCTCCTAATTCTTTCATCTTTATACGCCCATTTTTTGACAGCTCTTCTAGTATGTGCTTATCTGTATTATCTAACATCGCTACAAATCCTTTCGTATTTCAAATCAAAAGGGTTCACTACTTGATTTCACCTATGTATACTGATACGTCTTCTATTTTATACTAAAGAAAAGTAAGAAAAAAGAGCAGTCAATATGCAAGATATAGAAAGCGGCAGTAGTTTGTAAACAGCTAGATTGACGAAAGCTTAAGCTTGCTGTATGATTCTTTGAGTGTTTACGTGGTTCGTAACCATCCCACGTTAAAAAACTAAGGAGAGAATAGTAAGATGAATATAAGAACACTTTGCGTCAACGGTCTTTTAGCTGCTATGTATATTGCTGTTAGCATGCTAATTCAGCCGTTTGGCTTCACCAATATCCAATTTCGTATATCGGAAATGTTCAATCATTTAATTGTGTTTAATAAAAAGTACATGTACGGCATTGTACTAGGAGTATTTCTGACGAATTTGTTTTTTTCACCAATGGTCGCTTATGACCTGGTATTTGGGGTAGGACAATCTGTGCTATCATTACTCATTACAATTTTTTCTATGCGCTACATTAAAAATATGTGGGCTCGTATGCTTGTTAATACACTTGTGTTTACGTTTACGATGTTTATTATTGCGTTTGAGCTGCACCTGGCATTTGATTTACCATTTTTCTTTACATGGTTAACAACAGCCGTTGGTGAGTTCGTCGTTATGCTTGTTGGAGCGCCAATTATGGTGGCAATTAATAAACGTGTACAATTTAATAAGCTAGTTGGTTAAAAAAGATGTGGCTGTGATAAATCTCACAGCCACATCTTTTTTTCTTTGTTATTCTATAGATGTAGTGATAAACCCCTTATTGAAGAGCTTTTCACGCATGGACAAATTACCCATATCTAGCATGTAGAAAGAGCAGGTCGCATTTGTGTTCTGCTCTTTTTACGTAAGGCAATAGTAAGTATCCGATTAGACTATTTTGAAAGAGGGAGTAACAAATCTCACAGCGCACCCTTTTTTCTTTTGTTACGATATACATACAGTTGGCAAACTCCTTATCGAAAAGTTTTTCGCACAACACCACATTACCTATGCGTAGCAACTAAAAAAGCAGACCTATGACGGTTTGCTTTTTTAGTTGTCTTTTTACCATTAAATAACTTTTTAAGTTATTTAATGGTAAAATAATCTTTGTTACTAGAGAGGGGATTATTTTTTGAATAGCAAGTTAGGAATTCTTATTTTATTAACGTTAGCAATCTTATTTTCCGGATGTTCAAAAAAAGAAGGCAATAAGTTAAATATTAAGCCAAAACAAAAGGTGAAGTTAACTGCATTTCTTCCTTATAAAGGCATTAATAAAGAAGCTTTAGCTATTAATGAGCCTGATGTAAAGTGCATAGGGTATTGGAATGAGCTTGATGAATACCATCAATTTTCTTTTGGAGGATCCTTGAAGCAAGAATAACATATGGGTATTTGTTAAGTAGTGGAACTTAAAAGGCGTGAAATCGTATATAAATCAAGGGGGGATTTCATTGAAGAGATATGGAATATTCATCATTAGCTTCATCGTTTTGTTAGGTAGCTTTCAACTACTGTCAGGCATGATTCTTACGCTCTTATATGTTCCAGAAAGCTCGGGTATGTGGAGTTCAATTGAAGGTTTATCAAGTAAAGGAACGTTCGGCAGTTATTCTGCTAGCTTTGCTTTTGTGGTTCCGGCTGTAGCAGCTACAGCCGCATTTTTTATCTCTAAAAAATGGGTTAGGAAAAGTGCATGAGGGATTGATAAAGGCGGTGAATGAACAGTGAGTGTAGACACGGATAAATTAGTTATCTTCTTTATTTTATGGGGAACACCCCCTGTTTTTAGTATAGTAGAGTACTTTAAACTGAGTAAAACTGAAAAAAAGAAGCTATACGAGACTTAACATCTTTAAAATCTATTGTAACAATAGGATTTATATTGTCCGAAGGAATTATGGCGAGTTTAGGCAGAGTGTTATCTCTATTTTCTCTGCACGTTATAGGTGTTTTTCTTTTAGCCATTGGGGGAATCGTAGGCGCTATTGAAACATGGAGGGTAAAAAGAAAGAATAGTATTGTTATCTTTTTATTAGTAGTGTTTATGATTACCCTTACATTTGTAACATAAATTCTGAATGTAATAAGAGCTGCTCAAATCATGAGCAGCTCTTGTTAGTTTCTTACTTATTGCGTGTCAAGCTGCTGATCTTTTTTCTTTAACGTAAGAGCGATCAGGAACGAAACGACGGCGAAAGCAATGGCTACATAATAGACAGTATGAACCCCGCTTGTCATACTTTTTATTTGTAACAGCATTTTATTTGTTTCATTTGATTGTTGAATAAAGTGCTGAGAAGCCATGGTCATAATACTTGTATACAAAGCGGGTCCAATAGCACCTGAAACTTGGTTAATGGTATTTGAAATGGCTGAACCGTGAGCGTGAAGCGGTTTAGGTACTTGATTTAAAGCAAGCGTCATCACGGGTCCTATGCTTAAACCTACGCCAATTGTAAAGGCAGCGTATAAAATGGCCGCGGTCGTTGTGGTTGTTTCGCTTGAAATGGTAGTGAACAAACTTAAGATAACCGTTAAAAGGACTAAGCCTGTTAAAAGCAGCGGTTTAAATCCAATTTTATCAAACAAACGCCCTCCGACCATAGCTGTTAGAGCCAGCGTTACTCCTCCCGGAAGCATAAGAAAACCTGTTTGCAAAGGAGACAGTCTAACAGCGGTTTGAAAATAAAGCGGTAAAAGTAACATCATCGAAAACTGAATTATCATAATGAGAAACATTAAGAAAATAGATCTTGAAAACACAGATGATGTAAAAGGCTTCATATTAATCATTGGAGAATTCAGCTTGCTTTGCTGTCTGATAAATAAAGCAAGAGCTACGACGCCAATGATGAGGGTAAGCCATACAATAGGGTTACCCCATCCTGTCTCTTCACCAGCTGCGCTAAATCCATAAACAACTCCTCCAAACCCAATTGTAGAAAGAATAACAGACGGAATGTGGATCGTTGGTCTAGATGTTTCAGAAACGTTACTGAGTTTGAAAAGAGCAAATAGGAAAATAAGCGCCGCGGCAATTAAAAGACCTAGAAATATAATTCGCCATGAATAATATTGAATAATTAATCCTGAAAGGACCGGTCCAATTGCGGGTGCAAATAAAATGGCTACACTAAAAATACCCATTACAGTGCCGCGTTTGCTAACCGGCACGAGTGTTAGCATTGTGCTCATCACAAGAGGTAAAATAATGCCTGTTCCTAATGCTTGAATCATGCGCCCCACAAAAAGTAGAGAAAACCATGGAGTGATAAAGCCAATGAAGGAACCAATTAAGTATAAGCTCATAGCTGTCACAAACAGCTGTCTTAATGTAAAACGTTGAATTAAAAAAGCAGACACTGGGATGGATATGCCGATCACAAGCATATATCCGGTAGTTAACCACTGAGCTGAGCTCGTCCTAATGTGAAAATCTGAAATGATACTTGGCAAGGCGACGTTCATTACAGTTTCACTAATTAAGCATAAAAAATTTCCTAGAATCAAAATAAAAAGGATAAGCTTACTTTGTGTACTCATTTTTTCTTCTGTTTGCGTCATAAGTGACCTCCTTTTACTAAATTAGTTTTTGTTTGCAAATAGCTTTCTAATTTGATCAGCTACAATTTGCATAGGGAGCGTATTGTTTTTAGTTAATGAAAGAGTATAAGCACCTTCAATCCAAGACTGTATAGCTGAACCTAGTTGTTTTGCTTCCTCTTGTTCATAACCTGAACAAACTAATTTATCTGCATAAACTTGTTCCCACTCGTTATACACGGTTTCACAGGCCATACGAAGCGTTTCGTTTGATGACCATACTTCGCTCGACATAGCGGCGAGGGAGATATCCGTTTCATTTTCTACTTGCTCAAACATTCGATCAGCCATCATTTTTATATGATATTGAATGGCTGAGGCTGCATCTTCATGAGAAGCTAGGGATTTTTCTATATAAGCTTTAACTCTTTCTCCCGTTTTTTGAATGGCTTCTTTTGCTAATTGTTGTTTTCCATCCGGAAAATAATAATAAATAGATCCTCTTGGAGCGCTGCTTTCTTTTGTGATTTGACTTAGACTGGTGGCGTGATAGCCTTTTTTGCGAAAAAGTTTAGCAGCAGCGCTTAAAATTTTTTCTTTTGAATTGGTTGATTCCATGAAAACAGCTCCCTCATATACTTACTAGTTGATCGGTCAGTATAATGGTAGCAACTCTATACTGATCAGTCAATCCAGACGTTTAGGTCTTGTATATAAGTGGAGATTGACGTAAGTTTCACAGGTGTAAGCATTGATTGAAATGTTAAGAATAAGGTTACAAAGTATTTTGTGGCTATACTTTTATTCGTGTTAAAAAAATATGATCAAGTAATGAAATTAAAAGAAGACGAGAAGCGTATAGCATGTTACGATAGGGACGGTATAGAAATTGACACATATCTGTTTCTAATAGAAGAGACAGGTTTTAAAATTTTTAAATGTAAGGTTGTGATTCACCTGAGACTGAATAAATTTATTAGCGAATCTGGCAAGGCGTCAAGACGCGGAGCGGATAAGTTAATTAGTGAAGGAAGAGTAACCGTTAATGGAAAGGTTGCAAAAATCGGAGATCAAGTTAAGCCTGGCGATGATATTCGAGTAAGCGGCCAACAGCTTCGAATTGCTCGAAATAATGTATATATTGCACTTAATAAACCAGTCGGCATTACAAGTACGAGTGAAAAAAAAGTAAAGGGAAACATCATTGACTTAGTAAATCATCCTTTGCGTATTCACCATGTTGGACGACTAGATAAGGATTCAGACGGCTTAATTTTACTTACAAATGACGGCGATATTATTAATGAAATTTTACGTGCAGAAAACAAGCATGAAAAAGAATATATTGTTGCAGTAGATAAGCCAATTACACCAGAGTTTATCAAAAACATGTCTGAGGGAGTAAAAATTTTAGGCACAAAAACGCTTCCTTGTAAAGTGACACAGCTGTCTAAGTATGAGTTTCAAATTATTTTAACACAGGGCTTAAATCGTCAAATTCGCCGTATGTGTGAAGTGCTCGGATATGAAGTATACCGACTTCAGCGCACGCGTATTATGAATATCCATTTAAACAACTTACCTGTTGGGCAATGGAGAGATTTAACGAAAAAAGAGCGTACGCAGCTGTTTAAAGAATTAGACTATGAACCTAAAGAGTGGTAAATCAAAAGACACCAGCCTGTTAGACTGGTGTCTTTTCTTTATTCGCATATAACTACTTGTCTAGAAAATACGCTTTTGCGCGCTACGCAGCGATCTGAAATAGAAAAGCCAGCTTCATGAATCATATGGTCAATCGTGTCTACTGTAATCACGACTACTTTATCCGCAAAGCGGCGAGCGTGTTTTAAAATAGAAAGCTGATCTTCAGGCGTCGCGTGGGTGTAGAGATTATAAGGCATGTCGATGATGGCTACATCATAGTGAGTTGTAACATCCGAAATCGGTCCAGTTTTGACATCACCGTTTAAGCCGAAATGTGCAATATTTTCACGAGATCCGTCGGTCACAAGTGGATTGATATCGCGTCCTACAATATCAATGCTCATTGAAAGGGCTTCTACAAGGACTGTACCGATACCACAGCATGGATCAATCGCTTTGATTCCTTCAGGGTTTGGAACGGCAATGTTAGCTACAGCTCTTGCAAGGCGGGTACTGAGTGCTGTAGAGTATTCACGCGGTTTCTTCAAATGATGCAGCCATACAGCTTCGCTTTTTTGGTATTTTCCAAAATACCAGCGTCCTTCAAATGTAACAATGCCAAACAAATGGTCAGGGTTATGCAAGTCTGCTTCTGCTACAAAATGCCAACCCACATCACGTTCAATAGCACGCTGACCCTTATAACTTATTTTTTGATCTTTTTCCAAATCATTAATTTTCATAAAAATGAGTTTGAATGTTTTATCTCCAAGGTCAATATCTTCTACTTGTTTGCAAATATCTGCAAGGTCATCTGATTCATACATAACATCTAACCGCTCTTTGATAAAAGGGCTTCTGCTTGGATCAAGTTTAACGGAACTTTTTATGATAGGTTTCTCAGTTTCTATTTCAAAAAGAGAGCGTCTCTCTAATTGACATAGTGAGAGTTCCTCTTCGCTGCATGCGTATGTGTAGATATACTGAGGCAGCTGCGTATGTTTATTCAATATCGTATCATCCTTTATCGTATCTAATTATCCTTCTTCTCAAACAATAGCGAGAAAAGGAGAGAAAAGCAACGAATTTAAATACAATTGGCCGTGAATACTAAATTGCAGCGCTTCACAGTCCACTTATTTGACAAAACATGCTAAAATAACTGGTGATAACCTGCATGTGCTGTTGTTTATACAAAAGAACTGGATTAAGGTTTCTCAAAAATCATTTACACACTGCTGACATTTTGATGAATAGGAGAGGCTAAGTGATGTCTAAAAGTGATCATGAAAAGCAACCGATGAGTAGGGCTGATATGAAAAAACAAGCCAAAACATCCTCGCAAAACCTTGTGATGAACGTACTCATTGCCATTGTATCTGTATGTATTTTAGCTCTTATTATAAATATTTTTGTACTGATGAAATGAGCCGTTATGCTGCTCATTTCTTTTTATTAGGTTCAGCTTTTATTGAAGCGTTTGAGGTCTCTTTCACTAGAGAGCACATTGTGAATAGCATATCTTTTTTTCACAAATGATAGTTGTGATATGATGAAGCAATAATACATTAGACAAAAAGCTGGAGGTCACTTAGTATGCCATTACTTAGATTTGATGTAATAGAAGGAAGAGATGAAAAAGAGTTAAAAACATTACTAGACGCTACTCACCGAGCGATGCTAGAAGCCTTTGGCGTCCCAGAACGCGATCGTTATCAAATTGTACATCAGCATCCTGCTCATGAAATGATTATTGAAGATACAGGTCTAGGCTTTGAGAGAAGCAAGGATTTGGTTATTATAAGTGTAACGAGCAAACAGCGAACAGAAGAGCAAAAGCAAGCTCTTTACAAATTAATTGTAAAAGAGCTGGGAGAAAGCTGCGGTATTCAGCCAAACGATATTATGATTTCAATTGTTGAGAACGGTAATGCTGATTGGAGCTTTGGCATGGGAGAAGCTCAATTCTTAACTGGGAAATTATAAAACGGTTTATTATCTAGAGGAGCCCTTATTTCTAAGGGCTTTTTCTCATTTTGTCTATAAAAATATTATTCTCTTAGTCACATCTTACTCAAAATTAAATACAGACATCTGTCAAATGAATGATACAATAAGCTTATATGCCGTTTTGAATGGAAAAATCATAAAAGAGTCCGGCGTACTAACTTCAGAACAACAATAATTTTACATAAAGATGTAAAGATTTAAAGGTTAAAAGAGAAATGTATAAAATCTGTAAAACAAAAGAACAGTTACGCGTTAAACATAGGAGTAAAAGGTTCTTCACGTGTTTTTTCGGATAAAAAGAGAAAGTAATTTTGATCATTGAGGAGGAACTTAGAATGTTTGGATTTGATGCAGATGTATCGCCATTAGTGCGAATTAAAGTAATTGGAGTCGGCGGTGGAGGAAATAACACCGTTAACCGTATGATTGAACACGGTGTACAAGGGGTAGAATTTATCGCCGTGAATACGGATGCTCAGGCGCTTAATTTATCTAAAGCAGATGTAAAAATGCAGATTGGTGCGGCATTAACGCGAGGATTAGGTGCAGGAGCTAATCCAGAAGTAGGAAGAGAAGCAGCCGAAGAAAGCAGAGAACAAATTCAAGAAGTACTGCAAGGCGCAGATATGGTATTCGTAACAGCTGGCATGGGGGGAGGGACCGGTACTGGAGCAGCTCCGGTTATTGCCCAAATTGCCCGTGAACTAAATGCTTTAACAATTGGAGTAGTTACTCGCCCTTTCAAGTTTGAAGGAAATAAACGTACCAAGCAAGCAGTAGGCGGTATTACTGCGATGAATGAATCGGTAGATACCCTTATTGTGATTCCAAACGACCGCTTGCTTGAAATTGTCGATAAAAAGACACCTATGCTTGAAGCATTCCGTGAAGCAGATAATGTTCTTCGTCAAGGTATTCAAGGTATTTCAGATTTAATCGCTGTTCCGGGGCTGATTAATCTTGACTTTGCTGATGTGAAAACAATCATGTCTAATCAAGGATTTGCCCTTATGGGTATCGGACGAGCTTCTGGATCAGATCGGGCAATTGAAGCAGCGAAAAAAGCGATTTCTAGTCCGCTGCTAGATGCATCGATTGATGGAGCAAGAGGTGTACTATTGAACATTACGAGCGGCAGCAGCCTGAGTCTTTATGAAGTACAGGAAGCAGCAGATATTGTCACGTCCGCTTCTGATCAGGACTTAAATATGATTTTTGGGTCTGTGATTAATGAAGATTTAAAGGACGAAATGATGGTAACCGTTATTGCCACTGGATTTGATGATGAAGACATTTCGCCACCAGCTTCCACTTCTAGAGTTTCAAGAGCACGCTACTAAATTAAATAACCAGCATTTATGGTGGTAATTGTTCTTCAATTGCCTTAAAAGGGAATCCGGTGAAAATCCGGAGCGGTCCCGCCACTGTAACAAGGAGCCTTATGCCAAAAAGCCACTGTCTATTTAGAGACGGGAAGGCGGTATAAGGCAGTGACTTGAAGCCAGGAGACCTGCCATAAATCGTAGCACACAATAACCTACGAGGATAGGGAGGTGTTTTGGCAGAATCAAAAATAGGATAAACAAGGGATACGTTTATCTGAATTTGTTGTGAAGACAAGCACTTCTTTTTTAGAAGTGCTTTTTTTGTGTGTATTAAAATAGAAGGTGGAAAAATGAATGATAAATAATAAAAAGCTCGTATCTATAATATTTCTTGTTTTACTTTGCCTCACTGCTTGCGCGCCTCATGAAGAGAGTATGAGTATAAAAGAAAGAAAGAAAACGGATAAAAATGTTACATTTTTATTTAATTTCACACCTACCACGCTTGATCCGCATATGGATGATGATTATACAGCAGTTCGTGCGGGAGTGGGGGAGACGCTTGTTAAGATCAGCGACGATTTAAAAATAAAGCCTTGGCTTGCTGAAAAGTGGGAAACAAAAGATAACGGTCTTACGTGGACATTTATGATAAGAAAGAACATCACGTTTCAAAATGGAAAAGCACTGGAGGCAAATGCCGTGAAGTCTTCTCTTCAAAGAGCAATAAATCAAAGTTATGCGATGAGAAACGCTTTAAAAATCAAAGAAATGAAAGCGAACGGTCATATGCTGACAATTACGTTAAAAGAACCAATGCCTAAATTTCCTTCTGAATTAGTGCATCCAAATACAGCCATTATAGATGTTGAAGCTTCTAATATAGCTAAGAAGCCCATTGGTACAGGGCCATTTCACGTTTTGTCTTTCGATCAAGGAAATCAAGTGAAATTAGAAAGATATGAAAATTATTGGAATGGGAAGGTGAAATTGAAAAGTGCGACCTTTGCATTTAACGAAGATGCTAATGCGCGAGTTGCAGCTCTTCAATCCGGAACAGCAGATATTATTTATCGTCCGTCGTTAGAAAGCTTGGGCACTTTACAAACAGATTCGTCTTTCAAAGTAAATGGAGTACCTAGTGTGCGCACCCATTTATTGCTTTATAATCAAACCAATGACGCATTAAAAGACGAAAATGTAAGGAAAGCTATAGATTCCTTATTGAACCGAAAAGAAATTGTCAGCAGCATAATGAATAATCAAGCGGCAGCGGCTCAAGGTCCATTTTTACCTGAATTTCCTTTTGCTGATAATACTGCTAGTAAGCAGAGAGGAATAACATCTGCTAAAAAGTATTTGGAGAAAGCAGGCTATCAAAATAAAAATGGAAAAACAATCAAAAACGGAAAGCCCTTATCGCTCTCTCTTGTCACATACAGTTCTTTGCCAGAACTTCCTTTGATTGCTCAGCTTATACAATCTAGTGCGAAAGAGTTAGGAATCAATATTAAGATTAATCTCGTTGAGGACAGCGATGAATATTTAATGGCAAAAGATGATTGGGGTTTAGCATTGTACAGCCTTATCACAGCACCTAGAGGGGATGCCAGCTATTATTTAAGTACGAATTATTTGCCCGGCGGTGGTTTAAATGCCAGCCGGATTAATGATGATAAGCTAACAAAAATGATTCAGCAATTAAATTCAACAGTAGATGAGGCGAAACGAGATCAGCTAGCTAAGCAAGCAACCGCTTTGATTAATAGGAAAATGCTTACATCATCGATTGTACATCCAAACATTGTTGTTGCTTATAATCAAAAAGTGAAAAACTGGACAACAAATCCAAGCGAGTATTATATGCTGACTCAGCATTTAGATGTAACCCCCTAGTCAATATTGAGGCAGGGATAGGGAGAAGAGAAAGTATACAATGATAGAGAAAAGGATGTGACAGTAAACGTGCAAGGAGTACAAATGTATCAAATTAAAGAAGTAAAAGAAAAGGATGCTGAGGTGATTCAGTTTGTCATTAATATGCGAAATGAGCTATTTCCTATGCTGGAAAAAAATCAACTTCCTGTGGATTTGCTTCATTTTAATGAGCGTTATGTTCTAGCGAAAGGCGCTGCTTTTTTTGCAGCTGTCACGGAAAATCAACAAGTAATTGGAACAATTGGTTTATACGCTTACGATGGACGGTTTCATGCATTAAAAGAGCGATATGAACATAGAACTGCAGCCGAGATTGTAAAATGCTATGTGGATCCAGCGTACCGGCGTCTAGGCATCGGACAGCAGCTGTTAAAAGCAGTTGAACAATTTGCCCAACTTCATTTTTATGACACGCTGTATCTACATACTCATCCTTTTTTACCTGGGGCTGTTCCTTTTTGGACTTCACAAGGCTTTGTCAAAAGGCTAGCTGAACAGGATGAACTATGGAATACGCTGCACATGGACAGAAAAATGCAAACGGTCATAATGTAGCTGGATCATACAGTAATTACCATAGAATTTGTATACAGGCTCATGCTATAATGAATGTAATCTACATTTATATCCTGTAGGGCAAGTCCTTACAGAAAAGAACCACGTTTCGAATTGGCTGAGACGTGGTTTTTTTCTATGAAAAATAAATAATAAAATATTTTTAAAAATATATATGAAATCGCTTTCAAAAAAGTGAAATATATTATATAATTACTAGTGTTGTGTTGTACTTTGTTAGTGTTAAATCAATATCCTACATGTGTGAGCCGATTGCCTTATGGTAGTCGGCTTTCTTTTTTATGGTTGGAGTCTAAAGGGAAATAGCGCTCGTTAAAATGGCTGTAATCGTCATGACAATAGTTGTCCCAAAGGCCCATTTGAAAAGAAACTTTTGATGCTCGCCGAAATCTACTTCAACCAGCCCAATCAGAATGAAAGTAGCAGGCACTAAAGGGGATAGAGGAAACCCAGTTGTGGAATGTCCCAATAAAGCTGCTCGTCCTATTTCTACAGGGTCTACACCAAAATTAGCTGCTGTATGGCTAATAACAGGTAAAATGCCGAAATAATAAGCATCAGGTGAAAATACAAAGCTAAGAGGAAGGCTCGTTATTGCTACAACTAAGGGAAGGTGAGAGCCTAGCCATTCAGGAGTAAGGCTGACAATTGTATTAGCCATAGCATCCATCATTTTTGTTTCTGTAAAAACGCCTGTAAAGATTCCGGCTGCAAAAACTAATGTACTAACCATTACGAAGCTGTTTGCATGACTTAAGATTCTTTCTTGCTGTTCTTTTGGATGAGGAAAATTAACAAATAAAGCAATGGCAAAGGCAATGGCAAATAAAATGGGAATAGGGAGTATGTCTATGATCAATAGAGCCATTAAGCACAGTGTCAATAAGGCATTAAACCAAAAGAGTCTAGGTGGCTTCGCAGGTGTCTCATGAACTGAAAGCTGTTCAGCAAAAGCCATTGATGAACCTTTTAAATGAATTGTTCCTAAGCGCGCTTTCTCTCTTTTTCCGAGTAAGTATGCTGAAAATAAAGTCCACATCAATCCTGCTGCCACAGTTGGAATCAGAGGGTTAAATAGATCTGATACTTCTAATTGTAAACTTGCTGCGGCTCTTACTAGAGGCCCTCCCCAAGGAATCATATTCATAACACCTGCGCTTAAACTAATAACACAAGCAAGTATTAGTCGGTTCATTCCTAATTTTGTGTACAAAGGAAGCAAGGCAGAAACTGTAATTAAAAATGTAGAAGAGCCATCTCCATCCAAGCCAACGAGCATTGTAATAACTGCAGTTGCCATTACGACTTTTAAAGGATCGCCTTTCACAATGTTTAGGATACGAGAAATCATAGGATCAAATAAACCGACGTCAATCATTAGTCCAAAATATAAAATAGCAAAAACGATCATAATGGCTGTAGGAGCTACTTTTAAAATACCTTTCATCATCATATCTCCCATATCAGCACTAAAACCTCCAAGTACGCCGAAGAGGATAGCGACAAAAATAAAAGCAACAACCACGGACAAGCGTTTACTAATGACGAGAAAAAGAAAAGTTGCAATCATTCCAAACCCTAACAAAGAAAGCATTATCTATCACTCCTTAAAAAAGTTAGAAAATTATATTAATTAATATTATAGCATTACATTTAATGTTAAAGTTTGGTGTTTTTAAATATGATAGCTTCAAATTCAAAACTAAAAAAGCCGCCTTATAGGCGACTGGTTTAAGCTAGGTCAGCTGTTATGGACTGCTTTTGAAGGTGATCAGACAGCAGACTGTAGGCAATAATCTTCTTTTTATACTGTTTCACAACGTCGACATGATCATGATAACTGTATACGCATAATCGAACATCGTTTTTACCTTTTTTCGTATCGATAACAAGTGGAGTTTCACTGTCTTCTAAGTGTTTATAATAGTCCTTATTTCCTTCATGGACATAATATTGTTTAAAAAATGTTGCTTTATTAAAATAATCAATCACTTGAATTTTATCTTTGCCTTCTAAATGTTTCCCATCAACTGTGATAGTAACGTTTTGATCATCAAGTGTTGGATGCAATTGAAATTTAGTCATAAGCCATTTGACAACTGGAGTTGGAAGACACGTTACTAATATTTTGAGCGCACTTACAAGAATGATGGAAAGTACTACAATCCATGTCATAGTTAATCATCTCCGCTATAGTTTAAATTAAATAAGATTACATACTTATTTTACCACAGAGAACATGATTGCTTTTTGTACATTATGTGAACCTTCCTCAGTGAAAAGATGTATATAAAATGCGTTTATTTATGCACATTTAGGGAAATATAAAATTATAACAAATACTACATATAAAAAAAGGAGAAAATATTATGTTGTGGACGATTATTGGACTTTTATTTATTTTTTGGTTGTTAGGATTAGTTTTTCATATTGGCGGCGGCATCATACACATTCTTCTTGTTATTGCAGTGATTGTGCTAATCGTAAAACTTGTGAAACGAATTTAGATATAAAAGGCCTTTCCTTAGGGAAAGGCCTTTTATGTGGAGAGATTATAAAAACAAGATGTATTTTGATATAAAAAATCATATGCTTCCGTTACAGAAATCCTTTTGAGACGTGCTATTTGTTGAACGGACTGATGCATCATTGATGGAACCGTTATCTGGTTTTGAAAAGGTCCTTCAAATGGCCACGGACCGTCTGTTTCGACCATCAAATAGTCAAGAGGGTAGTCCGTGACAAGCGCTTGGATTTTAGGCTTATATACAATATCAGGTGTAACTGAAATATAGTAACCGTTGTTTTTCATTCGTTCAACGGTCTTTTTAGCTCCTTTGAACCAATGGAAGTGAGCTTTAGACACAGAATGCTTTTCTAATAAGTCGCACACGATCTCAGCATCTTCATATACAGCGTGAAGAATTAATGGCTTTTCCCATTTTCTTGAATGGATAATAAAAGCTTCGAGTAGCTCCAAATAGGGTTCTAGAGAAAGAGTATATTTCTGACTTAAGTAATAAGGCAGACCAATCTCACCAACAGCTATCATTTCTTCATTATTTTGATCAATCCAAGCAAACAGCTGCGTTAATTCATTTGAAGAAGGTAACATTTGTTCAGGGTGAAATCCGTAGGCGGGTTTCACGCGGGAATACAATTTGCTGATTTTTTGGTTAAGTTGGCAAGAGTGTAATGTAGAAGATACAGAAATGAGCGCTTGTAACGAAAGATCTTTCTCAATTATATCTTTCCAACTTTTCGGTTCATATTGATCAAGGTGAATATGAGAGTCAATGATTCGTTTCATAAATACCACTCCTTCCAGCCCATTTTGTTTAGAAATAATACGTAAGAAAATGTATGATTCTATTAGGCTTCCATCTCATTTTTTATTTGTTTTTTACTTCCGTTCCCCCATTTGGTAATAGATGAAAACTTATAAATAACAAGAGCTAACCAAATAAAAATAAAAGACCAAAAAAATGCGCTGAGCTAAAATCTCCCCTGATGCTACGTGTTGAACCAGCTTCCAATAAATTGGCACGAGCCCCGTATAAGATAAGAAAGGACCGCATACATCACACCATCTTTGTTGTGATTTAAATTCATTTGAATCCTTCTTTTTAACATAAGATAAAATTAGTAATAAGAATCATAGATTAATAAAAAAGCAGCATAAACGATTATATCACAGAGAAAAACGATCTTTTAAGGATTAAATACACCTAAAAAAGGAGTACGTACAAGGGCATTGCGTTTCCATGTCTAAGATAAAACAAAATCGTATCTCAAGGTAAGCGCTTCCATAAGCGCGTATGATAAGCACTTCTTCAGCTTATATTCAAGTGGTTATGAAAAACAGTTGATTTCATTATCAGAAACTGTCAAGCTTAAGGAAGAAAAAAATCTTAGAAGAAAGAATATATAGGTGACGAATATGATCGAAATAAAAGCGTCTGCGCTAAGCGACGGAGAATTTAATAGAGGTGTATTTGCTAAGCAGGATATCAAAAAAGGAACGCTTATTCACGAAGCTCCTGTTATCGCTTATCCTAATAAAGAGCATGATTTTATTGAAAAGACAACACTAGCCGATTATGCTTTTGAGTATGGAGTGAATCACACGGCTATTCTTTTGGGATACGGTATGCTGTTTAATCATTCGTATACACCGAATGCTACGTATGAAATTAATTTTGATAATCATACCTTTGATTTTTATGCGTATACGGATATCCAAGCAGGGGAAGAAATTCTCATCAACTATAACGGAGATGTAGATGATCAAGAGCTCCTTTGGTTTGATCGTGAAGATGAAGACGAACAGAAGTAAAAAAGCATAATAAAAAGCCCATCGATTTTCGATGGGCTTTTTATTATGCTTTTTTATCTGGATACATAGTAGAATTCAAACGAATGAATTGATAAATATGCGTGATAATGACTTTTAAAACTGCATATCCAGGGACGGCTAAAATAATACCGATGATTCCGAATAAATTTCCGGCCGTTAGAATGACAAAAATAACTGTAATTGGGTGAATAGCCAGGCTTCTTCCCATAATTTGCGGAGAGATTACTTTACCTTCAAGTAATTGAACAACTGCCCAGACAATGGCTAGTTTTACAAGCATAAAAGGAGAGGTAATAAACGCAATAATAATTGCTGGGATAATGGCGATAATAGGACCAAGGTAAGGGACAACATTGGTTACCATGGCGATAATCGCTAGAAGTAATGCATAATCTAATCCAATAATCAGATAGCCAATGAAAAGCAGTACACCTATACAAATCGCAACAAAAATTTGCCCGCGAATATATGCACTTAATGCGTGGTTCATGTCGGCTAAAATAAATTTAGCCTCAGAACGAGAGCGATTTGGAAGCAGTTTTACAATGTAATTAGGTAGATTTTTTCCATCTTTTAACAAGTAAAAAAGAATAAAGGGTAAAACTGCAACAGATAATATAATTTCTGTAATAGTGCCGACAAAGTTCACAATACCACTTGAAAATCCAGAAACATATTTACTCAAGTGTTTTGATGCATCCTTTGAAAGCTTATCTAGGTCCGTGTTAGCCGACTGAAGACCTTGTTCGACATATCGGTTATTCGAAAGGTTCGTCACCGCATGCTGAACATCATGTGTCAGCTCAGGGATATTATCAATGAGACGCTGAATCTGATCTTTTAGCGGCGGAATAACCGATGAAATAATAATGGCTAATGCGCCGATAATTACTATGTATAAAACAAGAATTGAAATAATTCGTTTTACACCTTTTCGTTCTAAAAAGTCAACAAGCGGATTAAATAAATAAAAGCAAATTCCTGCTAAGATAATCGGCAGTGCGATTGTTTTAATAAAAATAGAGATAGGAATTAAAATAAATCCGATTTTTGATAACGAAAAAATAGTCATGCTGAGAATAAAAATAATAATTGTATATACAACAAATTTATTATTTAAGATTTTTTCTCGGAAAAAAGTTCCTTTCTGAGGTCTAGGCTCCAAGCTGTTCAACTCCTTTAAAAAATAAATGTATAGTTATCATACCCTGATTTAGACTAATTTAAGAGAGTTTTTTACAAAGAAGTGTGCATACTAGTAGAAAATCTTCTAGAAAGAAGAGGTGAAGTCATTGAAAGAACAAAAACAACCATCGTATGATGATTTCTCTACAGTAGAAAAAAGCCACGAGTATATAACCGCTGAAGAATTTCCAGACGGTCCCTTCGGCTCTCCATTTAATCAAAAATTGGGGAAATCTACTTCGTGGGAAGAAGGCCAACGAACGTATAGCGCATTTAATTATGAAAACAAAAATCTTCATGAAAAAGCTCAAAGATTATTCCCAGGAGCGCACCCTGTACATGATAATCCAGAAGCACATGAACAAAACCCAAGCTAATATCTTTATTTTTAATGAAAAATGAAAAGCATTTATTTCTTGCTTCCATTGATATATGTATAGAATAATGCCCAACAACAGTGTTATCAAAAAGTCTTTATTATGGTTAGTATATACCGCTCTATTTTTTTGTTAAATCATGTTGACAACAAGCAGTTTAGCCTGTAATATAAAACGTAACTTATCACTATTTCTACAGGATTCGACAAAATTTGATTTACTTAAACTTGTGATCTCAACTTCTATTTACAGCTATTAGAGCGCTGTAAGTAGAAGTTTTATTTATGTTACAAATAAAAAAGAAAAAAGCAGGTCTGCTGAAGCAGATCTGCTTTTTTTATTATTGAACAGCGTCAAATTTATTTACTTTCCACTGTGAACCAGATTGATAGAATGTGACAGTGCGTTTTACGCTGCCGCCATCTACAGTTGGAACTGTGAATTCATAAGAGCGAACTGTTGCTGTTTGATACACAAGCTTTGTTTTTGCTTTTGACCACTCTAACATGCTGAATCCGTCGCCGACTGGATGAGCAAGTTTGCCGTTATATGTGATGTAGCCGTAATTTGTTAATCCTTTTTCTACTGCACTATTTGTAAATGTCTCAGATAAGTAGCTTGATAGCTCAGTTTTTGTATCAAATTCAGGGCAAAGGTACACGTACTCAGTTCCTTTATATTCAAATGTACGTTCTGTACATGGTTTGTTTTTATAACCGTGCAGAGCATTCCAGAAATGATTGCTGGCACTAGCTGCAATTTTGACAGCATTTGCATCCGTTATCGTTTGAGATGTTGTTTGTGCCGTAACTCCAGTGCTTAGTGTAAAGAAAATAGCGATTGATGATAAAACTAGTCCAATTTTTTTCATTTCCAACTCACTCCTAATTAATTAGCATTATTTATGTAACAATTATGTGTTTTATATTTCTTTTGTTACATTTATATTACAATAAATCTGTAACAAAAGAAAGTGTTTTGTCTTTTTTTTCTTAAATTTATTTAGTTTTTTACTAGTTTCTAAAGTAGATATAGTAAGATAATTGTCGATAAATGTTGAATTAACAGCGGTTTTAAGAGGTTTGTTTCCTTTTGCATTCCTTTTGTTACAAATGAATTTTTTTGTAACAAAAATGCAATAAAATAAGTGAAGTGCTTTTACTATACATAAAAATAAAGATAAAACGGTGAAAAAGTGAATTTAAAAACTGTTCTTCCTTTTTTGGGGCATATTCCTTTTGTGATTTCCAGCTTGTTAGTAGAGTAGGTAAGAGGGAGGCGAAATCATGAAAGCCATTATACATAGTGAGAAAAGTGGAATAGCAGGTATGAATTGCAGGGATCTTCAGGAGATGAACCCTGAAAAAGGAGAAATAAAAATAAGGCTAAAAACAGCGGGTTTAAACCGGAGAGACTTGTTTGTCATGAACAATCGAGACAAAGGAGATAAGCCGTTTATTCCCGGTTCAGATGGTGCAGGCATTATAGAAGAAGTAGGAGAAGACGTAAAAGGTTTAAAAAATGGAACGTTTGCGGAGTGTGTAATCGTAGAAGAGGATAACGTTGTGCAAAAGCCACCTTATCTATCTTGGAAACAGGCGGGGGTTCTTTCATTATCGGCTTTAACTGCTTATAGAGCCCTATTTACAAAAGGTCAATTAAAAAGAGGAGAACATCTACTTATTCCTGGTATAGGAAGCGGAGTCGCGACCTATGGGATGCTATTTGCAAAAGCTATCGGAGCTAACGTAACAGTCACTTCTAGAAGTAATGAAAAAAGAAAGCAAGCATTAAAGTATGGAGCGGATTATGCGTTAGATAGTGGAAGTAATCTAAAAGAAGAAATCAAAAATAGAAAAGTAGATATCATACTTGATAGTGTGGGGGCAGCTTTATTTCCGACGTATTTTGAAATATTAAAGCCAAATGGAAGAATTGTTAATTTTGGAGCGAGTTCTGGAAATGAAGTTGAATTGCCTCTAAGAACCATTTTTTATCCTCAATTTAATATACTTGGTACGTCTATGGGGAGCCGGGAAGAATTCGTGGACATGATGGATTTTATAGAGAAACATCAAATTAAACCAATCGTTGATAGATTCTATCCGCTATCAGAGGCAGTTGCCGCCTGTGAACGATTAGATAAAGGGGAACAATTTGGCAATATAGGTTTACTTATTTCAGAATAAAAAGATCCCCCAGGGCTAACGGGGGATTTTTTTATATAATCAAACGTTTGTTTAAATGAAAGAAACACGGTAATAACAGGATTTTTAGCTGTTTTCTATCATAACCACCAAGCCAATAAAAAGGTAACAAACCCTCCTAGTATCAAAAATCCCATGCTGTATTTGAGCGTGTATTTAAAAAGTTCACTTTCTTTTCCAGCCAATCCCACTGCTCCGGCAGCGACAGCAATTGATTGAGGAGAAAGCATTTTAGCCATCACTCCGCCGGCAGTATTGGCTGCTATGAGAATAATTGGCAAGACATTAATTTGCTGAGCTGTAGTTAGCTGCAAATTGCCGAACAACGCATTATTTGATACGACAGACCCTGTTAGAAAAACGCCAATCCAGCCAAGAAATGGAGATAAAAATGGAAAATAAGCAGCCGATGTAGCGAGCGCCAATCCAAGTGTAGAAGATTGTCCTGAATAATTTGAAATAAAGGCAAAAGCAATGACCATCATAATAGTAATAATAGGTCTTGATAATTCTTTTACGGTTTCTAAAAGAGTACTCCATACCACTTTTGGCGATACGTTAAGCAAGAAAACTGAAAGGATACAAGCAATAAGAATTGCTGTACCTGTTGCTGCAAACACGTCTATTTTTAAGACAGCAGCATAAGGCGTAGGATCCTTTACTAAAGGCGCTACTTTAATCACATAATTGTGTAAAAATGGGACGTTAATAAGCAGGTTCATATGTTCAAGCACCGTTTTGACAAAAGAAAGGCTCCAGGCCGTAACGAGTATCGTTAGTAGAATGAAGGGAGACCACGCTTTTAAAATTTGCTTTGGTGACAGGCTGAAGCTTTTAGCTGCTGCCGGGCTTGTTCGTTTAATATAAAAAGCAAGAGCAAGCAAACTTACAATAGAAGATGTGATATTTGGAAGTTCAGGGCCGATGTATGTAACAGTTAAATACTGTGTCAGTGCATAGGAAATGGCTGTGATGCTCGTTGCTTTCCATACGTCTTTTAATCCTTTTATACCATCCATAATAAAGACAAGTAAAAAAGGGATAACAAAAGAAATAATTGGAAGCTGCGTACCAAGAAAATGAGCAATTTCTTTTGGATCAATGTCAGATACTTGTCCTGCGACAATGACGGGAATCCCCATGGCGCCAAACGCTCCTGAAGCTGTATTAGCAATTAAACATAGCGCAGCTGCTTTTAACGGTTTAAACCCAAGTCCAACTAGAAGCGCTGCTGTAATTGCAATTGGAGCTCCAAATCCCGCTGCACCTTCTAAAAAAGCATTAAAGGAAAAAGCAACAAGCAGCATTTGCAAGCGCGGGTCATCGGTTATTGAAATAATAGATTGTCTGATGGTAGTAAACTGTCCGCTTTTGACAGTTAGTTTGTATAAAAACACCGCTCCGATAATAATATAGCTGATGGGCCAAAGTGCATACAGAAATCCATAGCCAGTGGCTCCTAAGACCATTGAGGTAGGCATACCATAAAAATAAATAGCAATAGTCATAGAAAGAATCACCGTAATACCGGCAGCTATATGTCCTTTTAATTTCAAAAGAGTTAGAGCAATAAAGAAAAAGATGATGGGAATGAGTGCAATTAGTGCAGAAAGCCAAATATTATCTAACGGATTATATACCTGAGTCCACGTCATATTCATACACCTCTACTAAATATTTAAAACAAGGGAGCGGGGGAGTCCCCCGCAAAAATCTTTAGATGTTACACAAAAGCTCTGTCGCGAGTTTGCTTAAGAATGCTAGCAGAGTGCTCGAGCTGCTGCTGTTCGTGAGGAGTTAAATTCAATTCAATAATTTGGCGCACGCCGTTTTTATTAATAGTGGCTGGTACGCCGATATACACATCAGAAATACCGTATTGTCCTTCTAATAAAGCAGATACCGTTAAAATAGAATTCTCATCATCTAAAATAGCCTTGGTGATGCGTACAAGCCCCATCGCAATTCCGTAATAAGTCGCTCCTTTTCGATTAATAATATGGTAAGCCGCATCGCGGGTTTGTTCGAATAGATGCTGCATATCCGGTTCTTTTTCAATAGCGGCAGTATTGATAAAATGTTCGAGCTTCACACCGCCAATTTGCGCATGGCTCCAAACAGGAAATTCCGTATCTCCATGTTCGCCCATAATATAAGCGTGGACGTTGCGAGAATCTACTTCGAAATAGTCGCTTAACAAGTAGCGGAAGCGAGCTGTGTCAAGAATCGTTCCTGAACCAATTACTCGTTCGTTTGGTAACCCTGATACTTTTTGTGTAACGTGTGCGAGAATATCAACTGGATTTGTTGCGACTAAAATGATGCCGTCAAATCCGCTGTTCATAATATCTTTTACAATGCATTCAAAAATTTTAACGTTTTTTTCAACTAGATCTAAGCGTGTTTCCCCTGGAGCTTGATTAGCGCCCGCTGTAATAACAACTAAATCAGCATCGGCACAGTCTTTATAATCTCCCGCCCAGATTTTCATTGGTGTGGCAAATGGCATTCCATGATTGATATCGCGTGCTTCACCTTCTGCTTTTTCTTTGTTCATATCGATTAATACTAATTCATTGGCAATACCTTGATTCACCATTGAAAAAGCATAGCTTGAGCCAACAAAGCCAGTTCCGATTACGGCAACTTTTCGTGTTTTTGGCGTAAATTGTGTTTTCATTTGTATCATCCTTTGAATTTTATTTTGTGATGTTTTTCACAATGTTAGTGTAACAAGAATAAATAACCTCGGCTGTGATAAAAATCACACTTCTTAATAAATAATGAACAATTTCACACTGCGATTTGAAAGAAGAGGTCCTCCTACATGAAATGCCACATTTAGAAAGATCTTAAACGTTTAAAGTGTTGAGTAAAGGCAACTTGTTTTGCAGAAAGCTAAAGAGTTTAACATTCTCTATTTGTATGTTAACAGCCAATAATGTTTCTATAGACCCACACGAAATCCATTTGTTACACTAAGTTTGCTTATTTTGAATAAAGGAGTTGAAGGGATGGAGAACTACTATGAGCAAGCCCAAAAAGGCGCTTGGGTTAGTATCTTATCATATATCTTTTTATCAGCATGTAAACTTATTATTGCGGGTGTCACCGCTTCCTCTGCATTAAAAGCCGACGGTCTTAATAATGTCACAGATATTATTGCATCAATTGCCGTTTTAATCGGTTTAAAAATATCTAAAAAACCTCGCGATAATGATCATCCCTATGGGCATTCCAGAGCGGAACATATCTCTTCACTTATTGCTTCTTTTATTATGATAGTAATCGGACTAGAAGTATTGGTCGATGCGGGCCAGTCACTATTTATGGACAAATCTGAAGCGCCTAATTTACTGGCTGCTTGGGTAGGTCTTGGAGCTGCTGCTGTTATGGGTGGTGTCTATCGATACAATATTAAGCTTGCTAAAAAACTTGATAGCCAGTCTTTATATGCGGTTGCTAAAGATAATTTATCTGATGCACTTGTTAGTATAGGGGCTGTTGTGGGGATTTTTGGCTCACAATTCGGTCTGCCCTGGCTGGATGTGGTAGCTGCTTTTACTGTGGGAATTATTATTTGTAAAACAGCCATCGAGATTTTTAAAGAAGCCGCGCATTCTTTAACGGACGGATTTGATGAAGAAAAGTTAGGGCACTACAAAGAAAGTATCCAGCTTGTAGAAGGTGTAAAAGAAGTAGAAGATGTGAAAGCGCGCAAGCTTGGTAATCAAGTTGTGATTGATGTAACTGTTAAAGTAGATCCTCATTTGAATGTTATCAAAAGCCATGAAATTGCTGATCAAATTGAACATATGATGAACGACGAGCATCAGATTAAAGATACGCTTGTTCATATTGAACCTGATGCATACGAAAAGCAAAAATAAAACCAGCACGTTCTTTTGTTATGAAAGAATGCGCTGGTTTTATTTTGTGGGAATTTAAAATAAATCACAAAAACTTCTTCAAAAATGAAAATGAAAAGCCGTTATTATTAATATAAAGATTTTTGTAGAAGGGTGAGGTAATGAAGAAGTTAAGTGCAAAGCTTGTAGTATTTTTTAGTATTTTGATAGCTATTTTATTATTAGTTGTTTCAGGGGCTGTTTATCAATTTACCAAAACACAAATAGAAAAAGATGTAGAAGTTCAGTCCCAAAGTCAAGTAAAAGAGTTAAAAGAAACGATTCATACGTACTTAGACATGTATAGTCGTTCTTTGCTGATGTATAGTAAAAATGATGTGATCGTTAATTTTGTTAAGCAAGAAGGAGATCAAACAAACCAAGAGAAAAATCCGTATTTTACATGGAATACAGTTCAAAAAGAGTTTACGCAGTTTAAAGAAAAGTATCCTAACTTGGTACTTGAGTACATAGGAACCAAAAATAAAGGAATGTATACTGTTCCTAAACAGGAGTATGGTTCAGACTATGATCCGACTTCAAGAGTTTGGTACGAACAAGCAGTAGAATCACCTGATGAAGTTATTTATACCGATCCGTATGAAGATGCAGCAACAAAAAAGACGGTTGTGACAATTGCAAAGGCTATTTTAGATCCAGATACTCAAAAGGTGTTGGGCGTTATAGCTACTGATTTAGACTTAGACGCATTACAAGCAATTGTAGGCAAAGCAGAAGTAAATCACGGAGGATATGCATTTTTATTTGATCAAAATGGCACCGCACTCGTCCATCCAACAGAAGCTGGAAAAAATTTAATGAATCAGCCATTTACGAAAAAAATGTACGAAGCAGACCGGAATAGAGATTTCATGAAGTATACTTTTCAAGGCCAAGAAAGAGTAATGGCATATGACACTCTTGAAGGGACGAATTGGAAGATAGGAAATGCCTTTATTTATAATGAAATGCTTTCAAGCGCTCATCATTTACTGACTGTGATTGTGTGGATTGCGTTAATTGGTATCTTATTATCAGTGGTGTTAACCATCTTTTTCTCAAGAATCATTACTAATCCGATTCGCCGCTTGAAAAATGAAGTAGCCAAAGTAACAGCTGGCGATTTAACGGTTCAGGTGAAGACGAAATCAAAAGATGAAATTGGTGAGCTTACTCATTTATTTAATGATATGGTAGTTAAAATGAAAACATTGATTGGCACGGTTCAGACGTCTGTTGAGACAGTAAAAACGTCTGTTGAAGACTTGAGTGCCGTATCTGAAGAAGCAACTGCATCCAGTGAGGAAATCGGCCGAGCTATCCATGAGATTGCCAGCGGTGCCACGCAGCAAGCTTCTGACGCTGACTCTACTAATCACAAAACGATGAGTTTATCTTCGCAAATTGAAGAAGTCATTGAACAAAACGCACAGATTAATAAAATGACGATTGAAGCTGTAAGCATCAATGAAAAAGGCTTAAAACAAATGCAGCTGCTTCGCAACCAAACCACCGAATCGTCTCAAACGATTCACGCTGTTCAAACTGTAATGGAAGAGTTAACAAATAAGATGAAAGAAATTGAATCTATTATTTTCACGATTAATAGTATTTCAGATCAGACAAATTTACTTGCATTAAATGCTAGTATTGAAGCAGCTCGTGCAGGAGAACATGGCAAAGGATTTGCGGTAGTAGCTGAAGAGGTGCGAAAACTTGCTGAACAGTCCTCTCAGGCCACTGAACAAGTTCGCCATACGATTGCAGCGATTCAAGGAGAAGTCGCAGCTGCGTGTGAAGAATGCAACCGTACAGAAGAGCTTTCAAAGTCTCAAGACTTTGTGGTAGGAGATACAGAACAAGCTTTTCATGAAATTGCAACCACGATTGAACAAGTGGCGGCGGCTGTCGAATATGTGACAAGCAGCATGGACAGTATCGATGAGCATAAGGAAGACGTGGTAGCGGCAATTCAAAGTATAGCAGCTATTGCACAGCAATCAGCAGCGGGAACTGAAGAAATTACGGCTTCTACAGAAGAACAAATTAGAGCTATTTCTACTGTTTCTCAATCGGCTGAACATCTGCAAGAGATTAGTGAAGAATTGGCGAACTTGATTCGTCAATTTAAAATTCAATAGAAAGAGCGCCAATATTATATTGGCGCTCTTTTATGTTTAATAGGAAAGCAAATTGCTATACGGTAAAAAAACTTGCTGAGTTGGAGGTGCAACAGCTGAAACGCGCTGATGTGTAAATGGATGTATAAAAGAAAGCTTAATGGCATGTAAAGCTTGCTGTTGCTCTTTTAATCTCTTTCCTCCATAAAGCGTATCGCCAAGTAATGGATAGCCGATGTGACTCATATGAACACGAATTTGGTGAGTGCGTCCGGTCTCTAGCGAAAGTTCAATAAGCGTTTCGTTTTTTGCTGTATTGCGTTTTAACACCCGATAAGATGTTTTGGCAACTTGTCCCGTTCTAGATACTCTTCTTCTTGTAGCATGATGACGATCGCGTCCAATGGGTTCATTGACGATTCCTTCCTCTTTTTTTATGATTCCTTGGACGAGGGCAATATAAGTCCGATTAATTTTACGTTCAGCCAGCAGCTGATCAAACACAGAGCTTGCTACAAAATGCTTCGTGAATAAGATAGCACCTGATGTATCGCTGTCCAAACGATGAACGTGTCTAGGCTTTGTTTTGAGGCCTATTTTTTGAAAATAAGCAGCTACAGCATTTAAAAGAGTTTTTTGGTCTTGCTCTGATGAAGGATGAGTATCTAGGTTTATTGGTTTGTTTAAGATTAGTACGTGCTCATCTTCAAACAAAATCTCTATATCAACATTGTAAGGTGTTATTTCATTAGGCTCTGTTTCAAAAAAAGGGAGTGACACTCTATCATTTTCCTTAAGAGTGTTTCTCCATGGGAAAGGTTCACCGTTTATAAGAACATTTTTATTCATCCGAAACTGATGCAACGTTTTTTTAGGAATACGCCATTTCGTTTTTAAATAATCTTCAATCGTTTGACCTGCATCATTTTTTACGATTTTATCTTCTAGCCATTGGCCGTGTATATTCATATTTAATCCCTTCCTTACGTACTAGTAAATATTCTTTAATCTTTAAAAAGAACTTGTAAATAATTAGGAGGAAATAACTACCTGAAGTTCTCGTTTTATGTTTATGTTATGCTAAATAAAGAGACATAAGTTAAGAGAAAAAAGGGGGGGGTAACCATGAAAATTGCCCAAGCAGCTCCGCCAGAAATGGAGAATTACATAGAAGAGTTGACTGAACAGCTTCGCTATGACTTGTTACCTCGGTATGTATCTGTAGATAAGCTTAATCCTGATGAATTATTAAATCCAGATTATTGTCCAGACCATTTATATAATGGCTTACTCGATGAAGCATTGCAAGTCATTAGTAGCCTTCAGACAATAATTGCCGTGATTGAAGCGATTCAACACCGGCCGATTGAAGAAAGCGACTGCGAGCAATTCGAAAAAAATATTGCAATTTTAAAAAAATACGGATTCTTATTTCCTGTTTCTATTGAATGTTTTGCAAAAGAAAACAATTTGGTTACGTATTCGTATGAATCGTTTTATAATTCATACATAAATTGAAAAGAAAAAAGCATGATTATCGCATGCTTTTTTCTTTTTTTAAAATGAATTTTGGATCTCAATTGGATAAAAAAAGAACTTGTGATATCGTTGAACTCGTATAAAGTTCTTATAGAAATATGAAATCGAATACTATCGTTTTTCATATAACGAATAAATTGAAATAATACAGATGTATAACGAACTGTAAATTATGTAAATCATACTAAATAATGTTATGATTAGACAGGTCGTATAAAGAAGAGCATTTATCTTTCATAAGATTACAAAACGTTTCAATCTTATTACATATGTTTAAAATTAGCCTAAATGGTTTCTTTTTACGCCTATATCATATACAATGCCCCCTAGATGATTTTTTCGAATAGCTAATAATCGTTTGGGATTATGAAAGGAGATTAGTCATGAAAAAACTGATGTATACATTGCTCATTGGGTTAGTTGCTGCAGCTTTAACAGCATGCGGTTCAAACGATGATGCAAAGCAATCAAAAAGTGATGATCAAAAAACTGCACAAACTGAGAAGCAAAAAGAGGCTCAGGAAAAGCAAGAAAAGCAAGCAAAAGAAATGCAGAAAAAATTAGATAAACAAAAAGTAGATGACAAAAAAACCGTAGCGGTTGTAAACGGTAAAAAAGTTTCTGGTGAAGAATATAATGCTGCATTATCTTCGTCACAAGCCCAATATCAACAAATGGGACAGGACCCAACATCTAAAGAAGCAGCTAAGCAAGTAAAACAGCAAACAATTGACAATTTAGTAGGTCAAACGCTGCTATTGCAAGAAGCTGAAAACAAAGGGTATAAAGCAACTGATGAAGAAGTAAATAAAAAGTTAAAAGAAACGAAAAAGCAGTTCAAGACAGATAAACAGTTTAAAGCGGCTTTAAAAGATGCAGGATTAACTCAATCACAATTAAAGTCTGAGCTGGCTGACAGCATTAAATATCAGCAGTACGTAGATAAAGATATCCAAACACCAGAAGTAACAGATAAAGAAATTCAAGATTATTATGATCAATTTGCAAAACAAAGCCAAAGTCAAGCAAGCGGCAGTAAAGAACAATCTCAAATGCCAAAACTTGAAGACGTAAAGCCTCAAATTAAGCAGCAGCTTGAACAACAAAAGAAACAAGAAGCATTAGAGAAAAAAGTTGAAGAACTTAAGAAAAATGCAAAAGTTGAAGTGAAGCTTTAAATACAAACGAAACGGCCCTTTAAAGGGCCGTTTTTTGTTATGTACATTTATTGCTTCTTGTCAGTAAAAAGGGGTGTGTGAAAGATTTTATTGTATTTTGACTTATAAGGTAAAAAGTGTTCTGATGGTTTGCCATTCATCCTATACTTTTCTTATATAGATATAAGAGAAATTGGGGGAGTCGATAAATGAAAAAGGTGGCTGTTTTTTTGGTTGGGCTTGTTTTTTTGCTCACAGGGATGGGTCTGACAGGCAATGCTTCTGCGGTGTCAAACCAACTTATTATCATTAACAAATCTACTAACACCCTTGCTTTTTATGATGGAGGAAAATTAGTAAGGACGTTCAAAGTTGCGACAGGGAGGCAGATGAGTTATACACCAGAGGGTACCTTTAGCATTGTGAATAAAATTAAAAACCGCCCTTATTATAAAGACAACATTCGGGGAGGAGATCCTAGGAATCCACTAGGTGATCGCTGGCTAGGATTAAATGCGCGCGGAACATATGGAACGACGTACGCTATTCATGGAAATAATAATCCAAGTTCTATCGGGACCTACGCAAGTTCAGGGTGCATTCGTATGTATGATGAAGAGATACGCTGGCTGTTTGACCACGTTCAAACCGGTACAAAAGTGGTTATTGGTCAATTTCATTCTCAAAGTTTTGATTCAATTGCTGTTAAAAACAAATACAAAGTAAGCAGTGCTCCAGTCGCCCAGAATCTTTGCAAAACGAAAAAGCTCTCAAAAGGTCAAATTGGTTTTGTAACGATTAAATCACCGATGATTTTGTTAAAAGAAGAAAAAGGAAAATGGGTAAAGATTCGTACGTTAAATCGCGGTGAAAGTTATAATGTATATAAAATAGATGGCATTAAAGTCTCTTTAGGACCAGGATTTATTGAAAATTATCCCAATAAAAAAACATCTATAAAATTAGATATTTGCAAATAGAAAATACCGTTCATATAGCTGACTATATGAACGGTATTTTTTGAATTTTTAATAATGTTTATTATAATAAAAAACAGGGAAACTAATTGCCTAATGAAGAGAGAGAAAGGGTTGTTTTAGCGTATGTCTACAATAGATTTATCAAAATTCGAGAAAAAAATGATTATTCGTAACATCAAACCGGACGATATAGATGAAATTTTAGCACTTCAAAAGCTATCATTCCCCGGAATGGATCCGTGGAAAAAAGAACAGCTTGAAAGTCATCTGGCCATTTTTCCAGAAGGACAAATATGTGCAGAATACGATGGGGAAATTATCGGATCTTGTTCAAGCTTGATTGTGAACTTTGATGAGTACGATGATCAGCATACGTGGGACGATATTACAGACGAAGGATACATTACAAATCATAACCCGGAAGGCTACAATCTGTACGGAATTGAAGTAATGGTTCATCCAAAGTATCGCGGCATGAAAATAGGACGCCGCTTATATGAAGCGCGTAAAGATTTAGCACGTGAATTGAACCTGAAAAGTATCATCATCGGAGGAAGAATTCCGAATTACCATAAGCATTCAGCTGAAATGTCGCCTAGAGAGTATGTAGAGCAAGTTATTCATCATAAAATTTATGATCCAGTGCTATCTTTTCAGCTAATGAACGGATTTACGCTAATGCGGATAAACCCTGGTTATCTTCCTGATGATCTAGCTTCTAATAAGTATGCAACGTTGATGGAATGGAACAATGTAGATTACGTTCGCCGTTCAAAACGCCATTTTAAAACGTCATTCCCAGTGCGTATTTGTGTTGTTCAGTATATGATGAAACAGATCAATTCATTTGAAGAGTTTGCAACACAGGTAGAATATTATACAGATGTTGCTTATGACGCAAAAGCGGACTTCTGCGTATTCCCGGAAATTTTCACAACTCAGCTAATGTCTTTCTTGAATGAAAAGATTCCAAGCAAAGCGGTTCAGCGCGTAGCAGAATATACAGAAGAGTACATTGAGCTATTCACTAACTTAGCGGTTAAATATAACGTAAATATTATTGGAGGATCCCACTTCGTCGAAGAAGATAATGGAGATATCTTTAATATTGCCTATCTATTCCGCCGAGATGGAACAATTGAAAAGCAGTATAAAGTGCATATTACACCTAATGAAAGAAAATGGTGGGGAATTAGCCCAGGAGATAAAGTCGAAGTGTTTGATACAGATTGCGGTAAAATTGCGATCCAAATTTGCTATGACATTGAATTTCCGGAGCTTGCTCGTATTGCTACAGATAAAGGTGCAAATATTATTTTTACGCCATTCTGTACGGAAGACCGTCAAGGCTATCTGCGCGTAAGATACTGCTCTCAGGCGCGTGCGATCGAAAACCAAATTTATACGGTTATCGCAGGTACAGTTGGAAACCTGCCTGAAACAGAAAACATGGATATTCAGTATGCTCAGTCTGCTATTTTTGCACCGTCTGACTTTGAATTTGCACGAGACGGCATTGTAGGAGAATGTAACCCTAATATTGAAATGGTGGTTATTGGAGATGTAGATTTAGAAATTCTTCGTCGCCAGCGTCAATCAGGAACGGTTCGTCAATTAAAAGACCGACGCCATGACGTTTACAATATTAAATATAAAAAATAAAGTAGTTTCTAGAAACATCATGCAAATGCATGGTGTTTTTTATTTCAACTTTTGCCATAATAAAAACTATTACAATGAATTTTGTGGACTAACCATGGAAAAGAGGGGAAAACATGAGTTTTCATGGACAATCGGTATTACCCGCTGTTCGAGATATGAAGCAATTGGAAAAGTTTTTAGTAAGTAATTATGACTACGGAGTTCTTTTAGACAATCAAGTGGGCATGCTAAAAGGAATTATGAGAGAGGTCCATAAGCATGAAAAAAAGTTAATCATTCATTTAGACTTAATTCATGGCTTAAAGCACGATGAGTATGCGGTTGATTTTTTGTGTCAGGAGTTTAAGCCTGCGGGGATTATTTCGACAAGAACAAACGTCATTTTAAAAGCTAAACAAAGAGGGATCTATGCCATTCAACGGGTCTTTTTATTAGACAGCACGGCTTTGAAGAAAAGCTACGAGTTAATGAAGAAAGTAAAACCCGATTATATTGAGCTTCTTCCTGGAATTGTGCCCACTTTAATCCAAGAAGTCAAAGCTGAAACAGGCATTCCAGTGTTAGCTGGAGGTTTAATACGAACGGAAGAAGAAGTTCGTAATGCTTTAAGAGCTGGAGCTTCTGCTGTTACCACATCAAATAGAGAACTGTGGAGTATTTCAACTTAAAAAAACTGTTTGACAACGCTTTCATCATCTAGTAAACTTCTAGATAAGTTAATAGATGTGAGGGAGAATAGGAGATCCACGGTATAGCCTTTTAATGATTTTATTAGAGGGATGTATTGTGGATTTTCTTATTTTCTTGTCATTTTAATCGTTTTCATACAAAGGGGAGGTTATTTAGATGCAAGCATTCTTAGGAGAAATAATTGGAACAATGATTTTAATTATCCTTGGCGCTGGTGTATGTGCGGGCGTCAATTTAAAAAAATCGTTTGCTGCTAATTCAGGATGGATCGTTATCACAATGGGATGGGGAATGGCAGTAGCCATGGCAGCATATGCGGTTGGTAATATGAGTGGGGCACACTTAAACCCAGCGTTAACCGTAGCGCTTGCTATTACAGGTGATTTTCCGTGGTCACAAGTACCGATGTACATTTTAGCTCAGTTTATTGGAGCCATTCTTGGTGCAACAGTTGTTTATCTACACTATCTTCCACACTGGAAAGAAACAAAAGATGCTGGTACAAAATTAGGCGTATTCGCAACGGGACCAGCAATTGCTAATCCATTTGCAAACGTTTTAAGTGAGGCAATTGGAACGTTTGTATTAGTTGTAGGAATCTTAGCAATCGGAGCAAATAAATTTACAGATGGATTAAATCCTTTAGTAGTAGGATTTTTAATCGTAAGTATTGGTTTATCATTAGGAGGAACAACAGGCTATGCCATCAACCCTGCTCGTGATTTAGGACCTCGCATTGCTCATGCTATATTGCCAATACCCGGAAAGGGAAGCTCGAACTGGAAATATGCTTGGGTACCAGTGGTGGGTCCTTTAGTAGGCGGATCAATCGGAGCAGTATTTTACCAAGCAGCATTTTTAAATAAAATGTCAAGCAGCTTATGGGTTGTTTTAAGTCTAGCGCTGATTGTTTTAGCTGTTATTTACGCTGTTTCTAAACAAAAGGCAGCACAGATTCAATCAGCAGTAGTACCGAAAAAATGAATGCGCTTTACCATCTAACTATGTACAATAAAGAAACGACACTATACAGAGAATAGGGGATATTGATATGGAAAAGTTTATTTTATCTTTAGACCAAGGAACAACGAGTTCACGAGCAATGTTATTTAATAAAAAAGGTGAAGTTGTACATGTGGCTCAAAAAGAGTTTACACAGTACTTCCCAAAACCAGGTTGGGTAGAGCATAATGCAAGTGAAATTTGGGGTTCTATCCTTGCTGTTATCGCATCTTGTTTATCTGAGTCAGGCGTTTATGCGGATCAAATCGAAGGAATTGGGATTACCAATCAGCGTGAAACAGCAGTAGTATGGGAAAAAGCAACAGGAAAGCCGGTATACAATGCAATCGTATGGCAGTCTCGACAAACGTCTGGTATTTGTGAAGAATTAAAAGCAAAAGGATTAAACGATACGTTCCGCGACAAAACGGGATTATTAATTGATGCATACTTCTCTGGAACGAAAGTAAAGTGGATTTTAGATAACGTAGAAGGTGCACGAGAAAAAGCGGAAAACGGTGAATTGTTATTCGGAACAATTGATACATGGTTAATTTGGAAGCTATCAGGCGGAAAGGCGCATGTAACGGATTACTCAAACGCATCCCGTACGCTTATGTTCAATATCTACGATTTAAAATGGGATGATGAACTGCTAGATATCTTAGGAGTACCGAAATCCATGCTTCCAGAAGTAAAGCCTTCTTCTGAAGTATACGCTCATACAGTAGATTATCATTTCTTTGGTAAAAACATTCCAATTGCTGGAGCAGCAGGGGATCAGCAAGCCGCTTTATTTGGACAAGCGTGCTATGAAAAAGGAATGGCGAAAAACACGTATGGAACAGGCTGCTTTATGCTAATGAATACGGGTGAAAAAGCAGTTAAGTCGGATCACGGTTTGTTAACTACATTAGCATGGGGGATTAATGGCAAAGTAGAATATGCGCTTGAAGGCAGTATTTTTGTAGCAGGATCTGCTATTCAATGGCTTCGCGACGGTTTAAGAATGTTTAAAAATGCGGCTGAAACTGAAAACTATGCAACACGAGTAGAGTCTACGGACGGCGTATATATTGTGCCAGCTTTCGTAGGACTTGGAACACCTTATTGGGATAGCGATGTACGGGGAGCGATGTTTGGATTGACTCGTGGTACAAAAAAAGAACACTTTATCCGTGCAACGCTTGAATCACTAGCTTATCAAACAAGAGATGTATTAAGTGCGATGGAAGCAGACTCTGGAATTACATTAAAAACATTGCGTGTAGACGGAGGAGCAGTTAAGAATAATTTCTTAATGCAGTTCCAAAGTGATGTGTTAAACGTTCCGGTTGAGCGTCCTCAAGTGAATGAAACAACGGCTCTTGGGGCAGCATATTTAGCGGGTCTTGCGGTCGGCTACTGGAAAGATTGCGATGAAATTGCGCAGCAGTGGAATATGGAAAAATCTTTCGAACCAAATATGGAAGAAGAAAAGCGTGAAGAATTATATAGTGGCTGGAAAAAAGCCGTACATGCAACAATGGCTTTTAAGTAATTATTTGATGAAAACTCTTTAATTAAAAGCGCATGTATGATATAATTTAATCAAGTTAATAAATTGGTTGGAGAATCGGAGAGACCACAGATCCATATGTAGGCATACTATATATGTGATTTGTGGTCTCTCTTTTTTGTATATTGGGAAATTTTGATATCTTTAAAAAATGAAAGGGGAATGACGTATGTTTTCAAGTCAAACACGTTCGAATAAATTGGTAGACATGACACAAAATCAATATGATTTACTAGTAATTGGTGGGGGAATTACTGGGTCAGGTATTGCACTTGATGCGACTCATCGAGGCATGAAAACGGCATTAGTTGAAATGCAGGATTTCGCAGCAGGGACATCTAGTCGTTCAACGAAGCTTGTTCACGGCGGTCTACGCTATTTAAAACAGTTTGAAGTTAAAATGGTAGCTGAGGTTGGTAAAGAACGTGCTATTGTATATGAAAATGGCCCTCATGTAACGACTCCAGAGTGGATGCTGTTACCTTTCCATACGGGTGGAACATTCGGTAAATTCTCAACTTCAATTGGACTGCGCGTATATGATTTCTTAGCTGGTGTAAAACGCTCAGAGCGCCGCAAAATGTTTAGCGCAGAAGAAACGCTTAGCCGCGAGCCATTGGTGAAATCTAAAGACTTAAAAGGCGGCGGGTACTACGTTGAATATAAAACAGATGATGCACGTTTAACGATTGAAGTAGCTAAAGAAGCTGCCGCAAGAGGAGCAGATTTAGTGAATTACACAAAAGTGGAAAACTTCATCTATGATAAAGGAAAAGTAGTAGGGGCTGTTGTTCGTGATCAGCTTACGAATAAAGAATATAATATCTATGCAAAAAAAATCGTCAACGCTGCAGGTCCATGGGTGGACACGCTGCGCGAAAAAGATAATTCAAAAAAAGGCAAGCAGCTTCAATTAACAAAAGGAATTCACTTAGTTATTGATCAAGAGCGCTTTCCGTTAAAACAAGCCATTTATTTTGATACACCTGATGGACGTATGGTGTTTGCAATTCCGCGTGATGGAAAAACGTACGTGGGCACAACAGACACGGTCTATAAAGAAGACGCTAGACATCCGCGTATGACTGTAAAAGACCGTCAATATGTAGTTGATGCGATTAACTACATGTTCCCAACGGTTGATATTACGGTAGACGATGTAGAATCGAGCTGGGCGGGTGTTCGTCCACTTATTCACGAACAAGGAAAAGATCCTTCTGAAATTTCGCGTAAAGATGAAATCTGGACATCAGAATCAGGTTTAATTACAATCGCTGGCGGGAAATTAACTGGGTACCGTAAAATGGCTGAAATTGTCGTAAATCGCGTAGCTGAAGATTTTAAAACAGAAGGACGCGAGTTTGAAAGCTGTCAAACTAAACATTTACCGATTTCTGGAGGGAATGTAGGAGGTTCAGGTGGCTTCTCAACGTTTGTAGAGCAAAAAGTCAAGGAAGGTATTAAATTAGGGTTATCACGTGACGCTGCTGAAAAGCTTGTAAAACGTTATGGCTCAAACGTAGATAAAGTATACCGCTACATGATTGAACGACCGGATCAGCTAAAAAACAGCGACCTTCCAGCTAGTGTATTTCTGCAAATTCAATATGGCATAGAAGAAGAAATGGTTTCAAAACCAGTGGACTTCTTTATTCGACGTACGGGCGCTTTATTCTTTGATATCAACTGGGTAAGAAGCTGGAAAAAACAAGTGATTGCTCATATGGCCGAAGAGTTAAAGTGGACGCCTGAGCAAATAAAAGCTTATACGGATGAATTAGAACAGCACCTTCATGACGCAGTTGTACCAGTAGATGAAAAAGTTAACCGTATGACAGGTATTTCATGATAAAATAAAAAAGTCCTCAAAATTTGTCAATACAGCCATAATATAATAGCAGGAAGTCAAATTTTGACGAAGAAATATAATATGACGGTTAAAAAAAGAGAAAGGCGATTATTCGTTTTTCTCTTTTCATACATATTTACATTTATATAAGGGGGCTTTTTTATGAGTTGGAAAGAAACGTATACATCTTGGATTAATCATCCAAATTTAGATTCTGAATTACGTCAGAATTTAGACGCAATCAAAGGTGACGAAAAACAACTAGAAGATAGTTTTTACAAAACATTAGAATTTGGAACAGGCGGAATGCGTGGGGAAATTGGTGCGGGTACAAACCGTATGAATACGTATACAATCCGAAAAGCCTCCGAAGGCTTTGCTAAGTATATTAAACAAGCTGGCGAAGAAGCTATCAAGCAAGGCGTAGTCATTGCGTATGATTCTCGCCACAAATCACCTGAATTTGCGATGGAAGCAGCAAAAACATTAGCAAGTCACGGAATTAAAACGTATGTATTTGAAGAGCTAAGACCAACACCTGAACTTTCATTTGCGGTGCGTGAGTTAAACGCATTTGGGGGTATTGTTATTACAGCGAGCCACAATCCTCCTGAATACAACGGATACAAAGTATATGGTCCAGACGGTGGTCAGCTGCCACCAAAAGAAGCTGATGAACTAGTTGGCTTTGTAAATGCCGTAGAAAATGAACTTACATTAGCAGTTCAATCTGAAGCGGAGCTAAAAGAAAAAGGTCTTATTGAAATGATTGGTTCAGCGATTGACGAAGCATACAATGAGAAACTAAAAACGATTTTAATTCATCCAGAGCTAGCTTCTGAAACAGGTAAAGACTTAAAGGTAGTTTTTACACCTCTACATGGTACAGCTAATAAGCCAGTTCGCAACGCGCTTCAATCCATCGGTTACGAAAATGTCACGGTTATTGAAGAACAAGAACTTCCTGACCCAAATTTCTCAACGGTTAAATCCCCGAATCCTGAAGAGCCAGCTGCATTTGAGTATGCTGTTCGTAAAGGAAAAGAAATTGATGCAGATATCTTAATCGCGACGGATCCAGATGCAGACCGTTTGGGAATTGCTGTAAAAGATCCAAGCGGCGAATATGCGTTATTAACTGGAAACCAAACGGGTGCTTTATTGCTTCACTATTTGCTTTCTCAAAAGAAAGAAAAAGGCGTGCTGCCTGCTAATGGCGTTGTGTTAAAAACGATTGTAACGTCAGAAATTGGCGCACAAATTGCTCGTTCATTTGGATTGCAAGTTGTTGACACTCTAACAGGTTTCAAATTTATCGGTGAAAAAATTAAGCAATATGAGCAAACGGGCGAGTATACATTCCAATTTGGTTATGAAGAAAGCTACGGCTATTTAATTGGTGATTTTGCTCGTGACAAAGACGCTGTACAAGCAGCCATTCTAGCAGTAGAAGCTTGCGCTTATTATAAAAAGCAGGGCATGACACTATATGAAGCGCTTCAGCAGGTGTTTACTAAATATGGTTTCTATCGTGAAGGTCTGAAATCTTTAACGCTTAAAGGAAAAGAAGGATCTGAGCAAATTCAGCATATTTTAGCTACATTTAGAAATGAGCCTCCTACTGACATTGCAGGATTAAATGTTTCGGTTGTAGAGGATTATACATTAAGTGAGCGCCAGCATATTAAAGCAGGAAAAGTAGAAGAGATTACATTACCCAAATCAAATGTATTAAAATATATCTTAGAAGACGGTTCTTGGTTCTGCCTTCGTCCTTCTGGTACAGAGCCAAAAGTGAAGTTCTATTTTGGCGTCGTGTCAGAAGATGAAACAACGAGCATTGCTCATTTAGAAGCTGTACAAACAGCTGTAATGGGTGAAGTAGAACGTGTCTTAGATAAAGTGAAAACGGTATAAAAATAAAGCCTGCTCAAACTTGAGCAGGCTTCTTTTATGATACTTTATTTGATTGCGTATTTGATAAATACGAAGAAGATTGTAAGGCTTTATAAATTCGCGGGGCAAGCATAGCCCCCAAGATAGTAAAAATAAGATCTTTTACTGCAAACCACGACATAATCTTCCAAGCGGCTGCATATGTCATGGCAGGAGCTTCAAGCCAGTAATTAACCGCTACATACATATACGTAGTACCAATTAAATAAATAACTGCAATACCAACTAACGATGAAATTAAAAAGATAGAAAAAGTCGGCTTACCGCGCATTTCCATAATTTTTCCTGTGATAAATGCAGCCACAATATAAGAAAGCAAAAAGCCACCGGTGCTTCCAAATAAAATACCAATGCCCGCTTTAAATTGAGCAAATACTGGAGCGCCGGCAATGCCAATTAATACATATACAATCATTGAAATAGAACCCATTCGGCTCCCAAGTAAAAGTCCTGCTAATATAACAAAAAAGGGCTGAAGTGAAAGAGGCACGCCCCCTACTTGTAAAAAAGGTGCCCAAGAAGTAATGTTTGCACCAATAGCCATAAGAGCTGCAAACATACCGGCTAGTGTTAAATCTAATGTGCGAAACCTTTTAGTCTTCATATATGTTCCTCCCAGTATGTACTGAAATATCTTAGCGTATGTACTGAAGATTGTACGTCGAATCTATTTTTATGTCAACAAAAAAAGTAAACGTGTTTACATATATCATTTGATGTTTTTGGAAATGAAGTATGCATATTTTTAGTGCAACATAAAAAAATAAAGAAGGGAATTCATCCCTTCTTTGTCCAAGTGTGTGTATTAAAAATACTAGTACAATGATTCTTCCAGGAGTTCCGGGTTGTGCTCCGAATATTCCGTTGCATGATCAATGTAGCGTAGTAAAGAATAAAGCTCTTCTTGAATGATGCGGTAGTTTCGTTCAAAATTGTAGGCGTGCAAAAAATGTTCAATCTTTTTTGAAAGAAAATCGTCGTCTGTTCGAACCATTAAAATTAATAAGTTATCCCATTGTGAACGGTGTGTGTAATATAAAGCTCGATCATAATCAATTACATCCATTAATAACGTTCCTCCTTTTGAGGAGTTGAAATTAGTGTATGATATTTGCGGGAATTCTTACGCTGTAAATGTTGGGCAAAAGACCAGTGCATAATTAAAAGAGATTGTAGTCGTTATGTAAGAAGAATAAACGTACAGCACCGGATAAATGATAAAAAGGCAAAGAATAATGCAGGGTAACAATTATATTGCATCCATTATTTAAGACAACTAAATAAAAATCCCCTTTTCTTGAAAAAATAAAGCTTCTTTTTGATGAAAACACATGAATTGACATGTTTGTACATAGATTGAAGTAAGGAGTGAAAGGGGGAGCTGTCGTGAAAGAAGCAGATTATAAGCAATTATACCGTGCGATTGATGAAATTACGGAAATAGCTAGCGGTTTCGGTTTAGATTTTTATCCGATGCGCTATGAAATTTGCCCGGCAGATATTATTTATACGTTTGGTGCATATGGGATGCCAACTCGTTTTTCACATTGGAGCTTTGGAAAACAATTTTACAAAATGAAATTACACTACGATCTTGGATTGAGTAAAATTTATGAATTAGTTATCAATTCAGACCCTTGTTATGCATTTTTATTGGATTCCAATGCGCTTATTCAGAATAAATTAATTGTAGCTCATGTGTTAGCCCACTGTGACTTCTTTAAAAATAACAGCCGTTTTGCCAACACTAAGCGGGATATGGTAGAAAGTATGGCAGCGACCGCTGATCGAATTAAAGAATACGAAGTAAAGCACGGTAAGCGTGAAGTAGAAAAGTTTTTGGATGCTGTCTTATCGATTCAGGAACATATTGATCCGTCTCTTATGCGTGCCAAGCTTTCTTGGAGCATAAATGATGTAGAATCATCGGAAGAAGAAATCATTTCTCCTTATGATGATTTATGGAATTTGGATTATAAAGAAAAGAAAAAACCAAAACCTCCAAAGTCTTTTAAAAAATTTCCGCCTCAGCCTGAAAAAGACATTTTATTATTTATCGAAGAATACAGTCCGTATTTAGAGGATTGGCAGCGGGATATTTTAACGATGATGCGAGAAGAAATGCTTTATTTCTGGCCGCAGCTTGAAACAAAAATTATGAATGAAGGTTGGGCTTCTTTCTGGCATCAGCGCATTATTCGAGAAATGGATTTAACGAGTGATGAAGCAATAGAATTCGCCAAGCTAAATGCAGGGGTTGTGCAGCCATCTAAGACGGGAATCAATCCATATTATTTAGGATTAAAAATATTTGAAGACATTGAAGAACGCTACAACAATCCAACAGAAGATATGATTCGCCGGGGCGTGGAGCCCGGATCAGGAAGAGAGAAGATGTTTGAGGTACGTGAAGTTGAATCAGATATTTCCTTCATCCGCAATTACTTAACAAAAGATTTAGTCATGCGCGAGGATATGTACTTATTCCAAAAACAAGGAAAAGACTATAAAATTGTCGATAAAGAATGGACGGAAGTTAGAGACCAGCTTGTTAATATGCGCGTAAACGGAGGATTTCCTTACATTACAGTAACCAATGGAGACTATTTAAAAAATGGAGAGCTTTATTTAAAACACTGGTATGAAGGAATTGAATTAGATGTCAAATACTTAGAAAAAGTGGTACCTTATGTTCATCAGCTTTGGGGCAGACCAGTTCATTTAGAAACGGTAATGGAAGGAAAGCCAATCGCCTTTACGTATGATGGGAAAACAGTGCATAGAAAACATTTGTAAAAAAGAAGACCGCTTAAACAGCGGTCTTTTTGTGCTTCTGTAACTTATTATCCATATAAATTGAAAAAATAAAATTACTATGCAATAATCGAATGAGAATTCTTTTCATTTAGGGGGGATAAGATGTTTGTTGTAAACGCAAGTTTTGAAACAGAAAAGAAATTTGAAGAACAGCTCAAGCAAAAAGCTAAGAAAAACAAAACGGAAATTGAGGCAGCCAAAGGAAACTTATCGTTCGAATGCTGGAAAAAAGATTCCGCAGATAAAGTTGAATATGTCTTTGTATCCAAGTGGAAAGAAAAACAGTTCTTTCAAGCGTGGATCTCAAGAGAAGAACATGTAAATGAACATAAAGAAGCGAATAAAAAGAAAACGGAAGCATCTTCTGAAGCGATGGAAGTCAAGAAAACGCTGCGTTTTTTTGAGGTGGTAGAAGAAGACATTCTTTCTTAAAAGAGCACCCTTGACTTTCATAAATGTTGTAACTATAATGATTACAACTAACTAGGAGTGAGAGCAATGAAAATTAGCAGCCGATTCACCGTGGCCGTTCACATACTGTCTTTAATTAAAGTAGATAGCAGTCATCCTAGTACCTCAGAGTGGATTGCCAACAGTGTAAATACAAATCCTGTTGTCATAAGACGTGTAATTGGGATGTTAAAGAAAGCGGGACTCGTGGGCGTAAAAGCCGGAGCTGGCGGAGCTTATCTATTGAAAGACTTAGAAGAGATAACGTTGTTAGACGTTTACCGAGCGGTGGCGGCAGTGGAAGAAGGAGAATTGTTTCAAGTGCATGAAAGTCCTAATGTGGATTGCCCTGTAGGAGCCAATATTCAAAGTGTACTTGAATTGATTTTAAAACGTTCTCAAGATGCTATGGAACAAGTCTTAGCCGATGTGACCATGAAAGAATTAGTGACGGATTTAATATCAAAAATAGATGCATAGCAACATGCTTCTGTTCTTAAAAAAACGGAGAAACCTAGGTTTCTCCGTTTTTTTTATAGCTTCACAATTGTTCGTCCTCGAGCTTGTCCTTTTAGTAAAGTAGGAAGAACCTGAGGGAGATGTTGTAATGAAATTTCTTGCTGAATGAAAGGTTCAAAGCTTTCAGGCTTAAAGTCATTAGCGAGTCTATTCCAAATCTCTTTTCGAGTAGGCATTGGACAGTAAACAGAATCGATACCTAACAAATTAATCCCTCTTAAAATGAATGGAAAGACGGTTGTTGGCACTTTGCCTCCAGCTGTTAGCCCGCTGACGGCTACAGAGCCTCCGTACTGAATTTGACTGAGGACAGAAGCTAGAGGCTCTCCGCCCACAGGATCTACTGCAGCGGCCCATTTTTGCTTGCCTAATGCTTTTAATTTGCCGTTATAAACGTCTTCACGCGCTACAATAGATGAAGCGCCAAGCTCTTTCAAATAAGATGCTTCCGAGCTTTTTCCTGTACTTGCTTCCACTGTGTAGCCTAATTTTGAAAGAATGGCAACCGCAAAGCTTCCCACGCCTCCCGTAGCGCCTGTTACAAGCACAGAGCCGTTAGATGGACTAGTATGGTTTTCCTCTAGGCGATGTACAGATAAAGCAGCTGTAAAGCCAGCTGTTCCGATAATCATTGCTTCCTTTAACGTCAAATTTTCAGGAAGAGGGACAATCCATTCGCTGCGTATGCGCGCATACTCACTGTAGCCTCCGAAATGTGATACTCCAATGTCATAGCTTGTTGCGATGACACGATCGCCTTCTTTAAAATCAGAGCTGTTAGAAGATACAACGACTCCTGCTAGGTCGATTCCTGGGACAAACGGATAGCTTGTCACAATATTGCCGTTTGCGATGCTGGCTAAGCTATCTTTATAATTCACCCCTGAATAATGAACGTGAATAAGTACATCGTTTTCTGGCAAATCGTTTAGCGTAAGTTCTTGGACGGACGCCTCCACTTGTTCTTCACCTTTTTTATCTACCACTAATGCTGAAAATGATTGCTCCATTTTATTTCTCCTTTCTCTACTGATATATATATGTCTATACATAGATTACCTTATTTCTATACCCATTATAGAAAATATTAAAAGAAGTTCATAATACTTTGATTACGAAACGGATCATTTCATTATAAAATAGCGGTATAGCTAAACATTGGTTAGCAATACATAGGAAAGAGGAGAAGAGAAATGAGTACAAACATATATTTTAACCATGATGCAGGTATTGATGATTTAGTATCACTTTTTTTACTGCTGCAAATGGATGATGTAAAGGTAACAGGGGTATCTGTTATTCCTGCTGACGGATACCTAGAGCCAGGTATCAGCGCAAGCCAAAAAATTATTGACCGTTTTGGAAGTTATGATATCGAGGTAGCCAAATCTACTTCACGCGGTATGAACCCATTTCCAAAAGAATGGCGCATGCATACGTTTTATGTAGATGCACTGCCGATTTTAAATGAAAAAGGGGAAGTACAAACAAAAATAAGTCAGCTGCCTGCTCACGATCATTTAATTGAAACATTACAGCATACAGCCGGAAAAACGACTTTATTATTTACAGGACCGTTAACTGATTTGGCAAGAGCACTTGAAAAAGCGCCAGAAATAGAAGAGAAAATTGACAAGTTGGTGTGGATGGGCGGTACATTTCAAGAAGTAGGAAATGTGCAAGAGCCTGAACATGATGGAACGGCGGAATGGAATGCTTTTTGGGATCCAAAAGCAGTAGCAAAAGTATGGGAAAGCAGAATTAAAATTGAGATGGTTGCTTTAGAAAGCACGAATCAAGTTCCATTAACGCCGGCTATTCGTCAAATGTGGGCTTCACTTCGCAGGTATGAAGGAGTAGACTTTGTAGGGCAGTGCTACGCGGCCTGCCCGCCGCTTGTGCATGTTGAAACCAATTCAACTTATTATTTGTGGGATGTACTCACAACAGCATTTACAGGGAATTCAGCACTTGTGAAGGTAAAAAACGTTTCGAGTATTGTGCATACAGAAACACCGAGCCAAGGAAGAACAGAAATTTCTGAAGAGGGTCGACCTGTAGACGTCGTGTATGATGTCACAGCTGAAGCATTCTTTACGTACATTACAGATTTAATGAAAAAAGCAGTAGCGAAATAAAGAAAAAGGTTGCACATGAAAGTGTGCAACCTTTTTAATGAATCATATTTAAGAATTGACGTGTCCGCTCTTGTTGAGGATTTGAAAATATTTGATCCGGTGTACCTCTTTCCATAATGACACCTTGATCCATAAAAATAACTTCATCTGCTACTTCACGGGCAAAGCGCATTTCATGAGTTACCACAACCATCGTCATTCCTTCTTTTGCCAGGTCTTTCATCGCTTGAAGAACATCTCCTACAAGCTCAGGATCAAGAGCTGAAGTGGGCTCATCAAACAGCATAACTTTTGGATCCATTGCCATTGCTCGGGCGATGCCAACACGCTGTTGTTGTCCGCCTGATAGTTGGAAAGGATAAAAGTCAAGCTTATCTCCTAAGCCAACGCGTGTTAACAATTCTTTTCCTCTCTTTTCTGCTTCTTGAGTGGAAACACCCTTCACAATTACAGGACCTTCCATAACATTTTCAAGCGCATTTTTATGAGGAAACAAGTTATAGTTTTGAAATACCATACCTGTTAGGCTTCGAAATGAAGTAATGTCTTTTTTGCGAACAGGTTTGGTAAAATTCATGCTTTTTTTATCAAGTTCAATCGTACCGTCTGTTGGGATTTCTAAAAGATTCAAGCAACGTAAAAAAGTGGTTTTACCGGATCCAGAAGGACCGATTAATACAATTACCTTGCCCTGTTCAACTTCTAAATCAATCCCTTTTAATACTTGCAAATCACCAAATGATTTATGCAAATTTTTAATATTAATCATATGAAAAACTCCTTTAGCTACTTGAAACGGTTATTTAGATACGTAACGATCTAGTCTTATCTCAATGCGTCCTTGGATAATGGATAAGATTGTACACATAATCCAGTACAAAAGCGCTGCTTCACTATAAAGAAGTAAAAACTCATAGTTAGTTGAAGCAATTTCTTGAGCTTTACGGAACATCTCAGAAACAAGAATAAGCGATGCAAGTGACGTATCTTTAATAAGACTAATAAAAGAGTTAGATAATGGCGGAATCGATACACGTGCTGCTTGCGGTAAGATAATCCGTCTTAATGCTTGGGAATAGGTCATACCAAGTGAGTACCCAGCTTCCCACTGTCCCTTAGGAATAGATTGAATCGCTGCTCGGATAATTTCAGATGCATAAGCGCCTACACTTAATGAAAATCCAATAATAGCAGAGATAAATGGATCAATCGTTATATCTAAGTTAGGTAATCCGTAGAAAATAATAAATAATTGCACAAGCAGCGGTGTACCGCGAATAATTGATACATAGATGCGCGCAATTATATTTAAAATTTTTATAGATGATAAACGAGCTAAGGCTGTCAAAACAGCTAAAATAATACCAAGTACAAACGTAATTAATGTTAGTGGAATAGAATATTGAATAGCTCCCTTTAGCATTGGTAAGAGAGATGATTGAGCGATTGAAATCAATTGATTCAATCGCTCTCCATCAGGAATAATATTATTTAGGAGAAACATCTTCGCCAAACCATTTCTTGGAAATTTTTGCGTATGTTCCGTCTTTTTTCATATCTTTTAATGCTTTATTTACTTCATCCACTAACTTACCGCTGTCTTTTCTAAACATAAAGCCGCTTGCAGCACCATCGGACTTCTCATCCGCGATTTTGATAGGTGCGTTAGGGTGCTTTTTCTTATAGTCAAGGAACGATAATTTATCGTTGATTGTAGCATCAACACGTTTTGCGCTCATTAGTTCTACGGCTTGAGCAAAACCTTCGGCACTCGTAATGTTTGCACCGTAAGATTGAGCCATGTCTTTGTAGTTACTTGTTAATGACTGTGCTGACTTTTTTCCTTTTAAATCTTTAAATGATTTGATATCTTTTTCGTCTTTACGAACAATTAATACAGCGCCTGACTGGATGTATGGGTCAGAGAAATCGTATTTTTTTTGACGATCTTCTCGAATACCAACTTCATTAGCAATCATGTCAAAGCGTTTAGCATCTAATCCAGCAAACATGCCATCCCACTGTGTTTCTTTGAACTCAGCTTTTACGCCAAGACGTTTAGCCACTTCTTGAGCCAATTCTACATCAAACCCAGTTAGCTTTTGTTTGTCATCATGAAAAGTGAACGGAGGGTATGTACCTTCAGTTCCAATTGTTAATACGCCATCTTTTTTCACTTTATTGTATAAATCTTCTTGTGAAGACTTATTGTCTCCATTGTTTGCTTCATTTTTTGAGCTAGAACCGCATGCGGCAAGCACAACTGTGAAAGCTAATAGTAGCGACAAAAGTGCAGCAAATTTCTTCATTTTCTAAACCCCCTAGTATTCTTATAGGAAATGATACTCTGTGATACTAAACAAGAACACAGCAAAAGTCAACAAAAAAAACTTATACGATTAATGTGACTTAAACTAAGGGAAATATACCTTCTATACACCGTTTGTCATCAGGATACAGAAAGATTTTTAAATTTGGATTAAGTGGATTTTTAAGGAAGATTTAAGGAGTAAAAAGGAAGTTTCATGCGACGATTTTCTCTTTCATTTTTTCATGACTTTTGGTGCAATAAACATATAGTTAAATGTTAAGGTAGAAATAAATTCCTTATGGTACACTTAAAGAAGAATTTATGAAACGGAGCGATATGATGAAAGCCATAAATTTAATCTCAATTGCCTTTGGTGCTATCGCTGGTACATATGCACGCTATTTGCTGAATCTTTCCTTATTATATACGGGATATCCAATAGGAACGGTAATTGAAAACCTATTAGGAAGCTTCATATTAGGCCTATTAACAGGATTTTTTGCGTGGAAAAAGCCAAAAGAATGGATAAAGCTTGGTCTAGGTGTTGGCGTGTGCGGCGGTTTTACAACGTATTCAACGTTTGCAGGAGACGTCATTTCTCTCACTCAGCACCATTTATTTGGTGGAGCTATTTATGTCATTGTCTCTTTAGTAGGTGGGGTTCTTCTTGCTTTAGCAGGCTATCTATGCGGTGAAGCGGCAGGGGAAAATTTAGTGAAATTACATGAGGTGAAGTAAATGAGCATAGTGAGCTTGGCACTTGGCGGGGCAGCTGGAGGAATATGCCGTTATCTTTTGGGTTTAAAAGTTACAAAAACAGTTTCAAACCCTCCTTTTCCAGTATCAATGCTGTTTGTAAACTTGCTCGGTGCGTTTGGGCTTGGTCTTTTTTACGGCAGTTATTATGGAAAGGTTCCGAGTCATGCTTATGATGATTCAATATTTTTAATGATTGGCATTGGCTTTTTGGGTGCCTTTACCACTTTTTCAACGTTTAGTGTGGAAACCGTGCAGTTAATTCGAGAAAAATCTTATCGGAAAATGTTGGCGTACGTGGGGATTTCAGCATTTGGAACAATTGGTTTATTTACAGTCGGTTTACTGGCAGGAACGTTTTTATTTAAGTAAAGAGAACGTTTCTAGTAGGGAAAAACAAAAAGACGGAGAAGTATAGAATGGATAGAAAAGCAGAAGTTTGGAAATACATTTTGTTGATTGTGGCTGTTGCAGGTCAAATCATCGGTTTTTTATTTTTATTTATAAATGTTGTGGCGGCATTTATTTTTTACGGTTTTTATATTCTAACTTTTATTATGTTACTCCTGCTGTTTATATGGGATCGGAAAAAGGAAAAAGACAAAGAAGAATTTGACGACTATACTGATTACTAACCATATAAAAAGCAGAATGGTGCGATGCGTCGGGCCTCTTACATAAAGAGGCTTAAAAAATACATATATAAAAGGAAGAGAGCTGTAAGAACACAAAGGGATATTGTATTTACATCTAGTTGTGTTATAATTTTAAGTGCAAAAACAAAATCAATAAATAGCAATCACTAGGGGAGCTCTTTGGAGCTGAGACGAATGTATTTCGGACCCTTTGAACCTGATCTGGTTTGGACCAGCGTAGGGAAGTGGCGATCATGTTTACATAACAATACATGCTAACCACTCTACGTTGTAGAGTGGTTCTTTGTATGTAATAAAGCCCTCTGCACAAGATGAAGTGATTGAAATTTCTCTTTATTCTGAATGGAAAGGTTTCGATCATGTGGATATTCCTAAATTTCATGTCATTACAACAGATAAGCAGCCAATCGAAGAGCTTCAGGAAATTTTAACAGCTATTGCGCCTTTTGCGGGCGCTGTTCATATTAGAGAAAAAAAGAAAACGGCAAAGCAGATTCAATGTTTACTAGAAAGCCTGCCATTTTGTCACTCTAAAATTATTGTAAATGATCGAGTTGATGTAGCACATGCTTTAAAAGCAAAGGGAGTACAGCTTGCCTATCATAGCTTAGACGTTTCGTTTGTTATAGACGCATTTCCTTCTCTTATTGTCGGAAAATCAGTTCACTCCGTGGAAGAAGCCCTAGAAGCTGAAAAAGATGGTGCTCACTACATTCTATACGGACATATTTATTCAACTCATTCAAAAAAAGGATTAAAAGGTCGAGGGATAGCAGCACTAAAAGAAGTAGTAGACGCTGTGCAAATACCGGTTATTGCCATTGGAGGAATTACACCTGTAAATGCCGCAGAGGTACTTCAAACAGGAGCACACGGTATAGCTGTGATGTCTGGTGTCATGCTTGCGCAAGATCCGCTCAAAGCGATCAAACAATATTCTCATATATGGACATCTGGAGGTGGAGAAAATGAAGAAGCATTATGATGTACTGTTAATCGGAGGAGGCATAATCAGCTCTTCTATTGCTTATCATTTGTCAAAACAAGGAGCGTCAGTAGCCATTCTTGAGCGCAATCAAATCGGTTGTGAAGCTTCAAGTGCAGCCGCTGGTATTTTAGGCGCTCAAGCTGAAATTGATGAAGAAGGTCCTCTTTTAGACTTAGCTATTAGGAGCAGAAGCATGTTTCCTGAACTGGTTAAGGAACTAAAAGAAAAAACGGCAATCGACGTAGAGCTTATTCAAAAAGGCTTATTAAAAGTGGCTGTAACAGAAGAAGATGCACACGTATTAAAGAAAAAAGCCGCTCAGCATCATCGATGGGATGAACATGTAAGATGGATCGATGTAAAAGAAGCGCGCTTGTTAGAACCGGGTCTCTCTCCAGACATACACGGAGCAATTACAATACCCGGAGACGGTCAGCTAGCTCCGGTTAAGTTAACGCAAGCTCTTGCTCATGGAGCCTTGTATCACGGAGCAGATGTATTCGAATACTGTGACGTTCATTCTCTTATTATGGAGAATGAAACAGTAAAAGGTGTACAGACGTCTAAAGGATTTTTTTATGGAGAAAAAGTAGTTATTGCAGCAGGCTCATGGGCTAAACGCTTTATTTCTTCTGAACATTTAGGGCAGGTGTTTCCTGTAAAAGGAGAGTGTATTGCTCTTCAAAGTCATAAGCCGCTGCTTTCTAAAACGATTTTTTTAGATGAAGGTTTTTATTTAGTGCCTAAAGCAGGCGGAAGAATCGTAATCGGGGCAACTAAGCTACAGCATGATTTTACCAAGACGGTTTCTGCACAGGGTATTCAATTTTTGCTAAATAAAGCCGTTACGCTCCTGCCGGCTATCAAAGAAGCAACATTTGAAAAAGCATGGGCAGGTCTTCGTCCACAAACAAATGATGGTTGGCCTTATTTAGGAGAGCATCCTGAGGTAGCAAATCTCCACATGGCGTTTGGCCACTACCGAAACGGTATTTTATTAAGTGCTGCAACCGGACAAATTATGGCTGATGCTTTGTTAGGGAAAAGTCCGAATCATTCATTTTTTACATCATTTCAGCTAAGGAGAGCAATGGAGGGAGTTCATTGAATCTAATTATTAATGGTAAGACCGTCACTGTCGGAGATGAAATTGAAACAGTCGAGCACCTGTTACAGGCTCAGAACCTGCATGAGCGAGTTGTAATTGTTGAGTTAAACAAGAACATTTTGCAAAAAGAAGAACATAGCGATGCAAGCTTAAAAGATGGAGATACATTAGAAGTTGTTTCATTTGTCGGAGGAGGATGAAGATTATGTTAAAAATTGGACAATATACATTTAATTCACGTTTATTATTAGGAACAGGGAAATTTCCGGACTTTACGACTCAGCGTCAAGCGGTAGAAGAGTCGGAAACAGAAATTTTAACATTTGCTGTTAGACGAATGGATATTTTTGATCAAAACCAGCCTAATTTATTAGAAGCGCTTGATGTGAAGCGTTTCACTCTTTTGCCTAACACTGCTGGAGCAAAAAATGCAGAAGAGGCGGTACGTATTGCTAAATTAGCAAAGGCTTCTGGACTTTGTGACATGGTGAAAGTAGAAGTAATTGGATGTGATAAAACGCTACTTCCTGATCCAGTTGAAACATTAAAAGCCAGTGAAGAACTGTTAAAAGAGGGCTTTACTGTTTTACCTTACACATCAGATGATGTTTTACTTGCGCGCCGTTTGGAAGATTTAGGCGTACATGCTATTATGCCAGGAGCTTCGCCTATCGGTTCAGGTCAAGGCATTATTAACCCGTTGAACATGCGTTTTATCATTGAACAATCAAATGTTCCAGTAATTGTAGATGCAGGTATTGGAACGGCTTCAGATGCAGCTCAAGCTATGGAGCTAGGAGCAGATGGTGTGTTATTAAATACAGCTGTTTCAGGAGCAAAAGATCCTGTGAAAATGGCTCGTGCTATGAAACTAGCGATTGAAGCAGGACGAGCAGCATTTGAAGCAGGACGCATTGAAAAGAAACAATATGCAACGGCAAGCAGTCCAACAGAAGGGATGAGTATCGGTTGATTAATCGTTATTCCCGCCAAGAATTGTTTCAACCTATTGGAAAAGGCGGACAGCAGCAAATTCAAGAAAAGCATGTTCTGATTGTAGGAGCAGGTGCTCTTGGAACAGGGAACGCCGAGGCCCTTGCGCGAGCGGGTGTAAAGAAAATAACGCTCATTGACCGGGACTATGTAGAGTGGAGCAACCTTCAGCGGCAACAATTGTATAGTGAAAAAGATGCTGATAAAAGAATCCCAAAAGCAATTGCCGCTAAAAAACGGCTTCAAGATATTAATCATGATGTAAAAGTAGAAGCGCACGTAGCAGACGGTACCCCTCAAGTTTTAGAACAGCTTGTTGAGGGGGTAGATGTTATGATTGATGCAACCGATAATTTTGACACACGTCTTGTAATGAATGATTTATCACAAAAATATGATATTCCTTGGATTTACGGAGCATGTGTAGGAAGTTATGGAATTAGTTATACCATCATACCAAGTGAAACACCGTGTTTATCCTGTTTGCTTGAATCTGTACCGCTTGGAGGATTAACATGTGATACAGTGGGAATCATTAGTCCTGCTGTACAAATGGTAGTCGCTCATCAAGTAACAGAAGTGTTAAAAATATTAGTTGGAGACTGGAATGCGCTTAGGAGGGAACTTGTTTCGTTTGACGTATGGAAAAATGAGTATACGAGCATCAATGTGAACGTGTTTCGCAAATCTGCTTGCCGCTCATGCGGTAGTGAACAAACGTATCCCTTTTTACAATATGAAAATCAAACGAAAACAGCCGTGCTATGCGGAAGAAACACGGTGCAAATTCGTCCGGGCAAATCAGCCAAGCAGCCGCTGCAGCCTTTAGGTGAACGATTAAAAGAAAAAGGATATAAAATTGAACAAAATCCGTATCTACTTTCTTTTTATGTAGATGATTACCGTTTAGTGATGTTTCAAGATGGGCGCGTCTTTGTCCATGGAACAAACGATATAGTAGAGGCAAAGTCGCTTTATCATCGGTATATTGGGTAAGAAAGAGATGGAGGTTTCAAGCATGACAGTACCAAAAGCATTAACCATTGCTGGATCAGACAGCGGTGGAGGAGCAGGAATTCAAGCTGATTTAAAAGCATTTCAAGAGCGTGACGTTTTTGGTATGTCTGTGATTACAGCTGTGACTGCACAAAATACAGTCGGTGTACAAGGAGTTTATCCTTTAGAAGTAGAAGCAGTTGAAACGCAGTTGGATTCGATTGCCACTGACTTATTTCCTAATGCAGTTAAGACAGGCATGTTGTTCAGTGCTGATATTATTTACGCAGTGGCTCGTAAAATCAAACAGTACGGACTGCAAAACGTTGTAGTCGATCCCGTTATGATTGCAAAAGGCGGTCAGTCGCTTCTTCAGAGAGAAGCTGTACAGGCTCTAAAAGAATTATTGCCTCTTTGTGAAGTTATTACACCGAACATACCAGAGGCGGAAGTCATCACGGGTAAAGAAATCCAAACGATTGAAGACAGAAAAGAAGCGGCAAAACAGATGCATGAGCTAGGTGTAAAGCATGTGGTGATTAAAGGCGGACACGACCAATCTCATCAAGATATGATTGATTTAGTGTATGATGGTCATACGTACGTTGAAATCAAGCATGAAAAGATGAATACAAAGCATACGCACGGAACGGGATGCACGTTTGCCGCTTGCGTCACTGCTGAACTAGCAAAAGGTAAAAGCGTGGTTGAAGCGGTCCAAATCGCTTCAGATTTTGTTCACTACGCGATTAAGCATACGCTTGAAATTGGTTCCGGACACGGTCCTACTAACCATTGGGCATATAGAAAACACTTTCGTTCAAACACATAAAAAAACGTGCCTACAATCTAGGCACGTTTTTTATGAAGAATGAATATGTGTAGGAATCTCTCCATCGATGCCTAAATAATAATGTCTAATGGGCTTTAAACTATCATCAAGCTCATAAACAAGCGGCACGCTTGTCGGAATATTTAAGTTCGCAATGCCATCAGGTGAAATGTTATCCAAATACTGCATCAGAGCTCTAATCGTATTACCGTGAGCGGAAATAATGACTTTTTTGCCAGCTTTAATAGAAGGAGCAATGGTTTCGTCCCAGTATTCAAGAACTCGCTTTTCTGTATCAGCTAAGTTTTCAGTTACAGGAAATTGCCCCTTACTTAAGTCCTTATACTTAGGGTTGGAAGCTTCATAGCGAATATCTGTTGTCTCTAAAGCAGGAGGGCGTTTGTTCATCGATCTTCTCCACAAATGAACTTGCTCTTCACCAAATTTTTTTGCGGTTTCTTCTTTGTTCAAGCCTTGAAGAGCTCCGTAGTGTCGTTCATTCAATCTCCAAGATTTGTATACAGGAATCCACATGAAGTCCATTTGATGTAAGATAATCCACAGAGTGCGAATGGATCGTTTTAAAACAGAAGTATAGGCAATATCGAACTCATACTCGTTTTTCTTCAATACTTTTCCAGCTTCTCGCGCTTCTTGTAATCCACTTTTAGAAAGGTCTACATCCGTCCAGCCAGTAAATTTATTTTCAAGATTCCATACGCTTTGTCCATGCCGAATCAATACAAGTTTTATCATCATGTTCTCCTTTCAACAGTGACTAAGGACTATATTCTTTTTTATTATGAGAAGGCAAGATTTTTTTATCCTAAAGACGGGGAAAGGAGTTTTTATCATTTAGAAAAAGTGATGCCGAAAAGTAAAGCTTTACCTTTTTACGCATATGATAAAAATAAAAAAGGGAAAAGATAGTGGATAAATGACCAAGATCGTCAGATTCAAGCGCTGCACGGCCAGATTGAAGATTTAAAAGAAAAAATTTATCAAATGAAGCGTGATATTAGCACATTAGAAAAAGGAAAGCCTGTTTGGACACCGGCTCTCGTTGGTCAAATAGGAGGTTTTGTTCTAGGTGGATTAGCTATTATTGGTATTTTTTGGATGTAGAACTTCTCGTTTTGAAAACGAAAAGTTCTCCTTATTTTTTAATAGGCAATTCCAACGCGGCATTTGGAAAATTTTTGAGCCCATATCTCATGGTAAGTAAAGTGAGCGGTATCTCCCGTTGAAATTTTAACGGCATCTGCAGGTAAAATATCTTTTTCCACTCGGTACGTGCCTGTTATTTCACCATCAGGCAAGTATGTTGGGCATATAACAGTCCAGTTTAGGTCACTTTCCTTCAAGCGTAAGTATCCTTTTAAATGATCTTCTGCTGCTCTAGTAGTTTTACGCTTTGATTCATTTGATTGAAAACGATACTTTTCTGGTTCTGTTCGTGATTGTAAGGTGCCTGCAGTTCCAATAGTAAGAATACGATGAACGCCGTAATGCTTCATGCTGTTTATAATAAGCGGCATACTTTTTGAAATCGTCTCTGCTCCATCTGTATTTAACGCGCTGACTACGATGTCTTGGTGCTTGAGGGCAAAGTTGATATTTTCTTGATGAAGTACATCTCCTTGTAAGATATGTAGGTTTGGATGACTAACCTTTAGCTTATTACGGTCTCTGACAAGTACAGTAACTTCGTTTTCATCTTTTAGCATCATTTTTAATAAAGACTGTCCAACTCGTCCTGTAGAGCCTAATAGTAAAATTTTCATTGGCTACACCCCTCTATAAAAGATAGTATCTATTCTTTAGGATATACAATCTGCATACTTATTCATAATAAAAAGCATACGCGGCATAAAGTAATACAAAGTTGATGAATGAAATATTCAACAACAAAAAAATTTGATATGATAAAAAGACAGAAAAATCAAAAAAATAGGAGAGTGAATGTCTTTTGGGAGACTTGCCTCTGAATCAAATGATGATATTAGTCGTTTTGCTTGTGTTATCAGCTTTTTTTTCATCTGCTGAGACAGCTTTTTCAAGTGTAAATAAAATTCGTTTAAAACATTACGCTGAGAAAAAATATCGAGGAAGTAAAAAAGCGCTGCAGATTGCTGAACACTTTGAGCAGACGCTGTCGACAATTTTAGTAGGCAATGTTGCCGTAAACATTGCTGCGTCTTCTTTGGCAGCTAAAATTGCCCTCGATGTGTTTAAAGGAAACCTAGCACTTGTGATTAGTATCATCGCTATGACCATCATCATTTTGATTTTTGGTGAAGTCTTGCCGAAGTCGCTGGCGAAAGAGCATGCCGAATCTTTTGCGCTGATGATTTCATCATTGTTATTTATTATTATTAAATTATTAACCCCGATTTCCTTCTTATTTTTACAGGTAAAAAAAGGAGCTTCTCACTTATTAGCGTCTGCTCCTACACCAACCATTACAGAAGATGAAATTAAAGTGATGGTAGATTTAAGTGAAGAAGAAGGGACAATTAATAATATTGAAAAAGAGCTGGTTCACCGTTCACTCAATTTTAATGACATTGTGGTGGGGCAAATTTTAAAACCTAGAATTGATGTCACAGCTGTTGACGTAAATGCCGATATTGATTCGATTTGTCAAATGTTTCTTAAGGAGAGATATTCGAGAGTCCCTGTATACGAAGATCATATTGATAATATTATTGGCATTTTATCAGAAAGAGAATTTTTAACTTGTTTAGTCCAAGGAAAAGAGATTTCTATTCGCGATTTGTTGAGACAACCTATTTTTGTGGTAGAATCCATGAAAATATCTGTTCTATTGCCAGAGCTCCAAAAAAGTAAGGTGCACATGGCAATTGTAGTTGATGAGTTTGGTGGAACGGCCGGTCTTGTTACCTTAGAAGATATATTAGAAGAAATTGTAGGAGAGATTTGGGATGAACATGATGAAGCTGTTAAGTATGTACAGCAGATAGGGGAAAAGGAGTACGAATTTAACGCCGACATCCCTATTGATGAATTTTTAACCTATGTAGCGGTTAGTTCTCCTGACAGTACTTGCCATACCTTAGGGGGATGGATATATGAGCAGTTTGATCATATTCCTGCTAAAGGAGACTTTTTCTCATATGAAGAGATTCTGTTTACCGTTAAGGAAGTAGAAAATCGACGTATTCGCAAAGTTTCCGTAAAATCATTTGCGAGTAAGAAAGAGGAAGCTGATTAAAAGAAACTAGAAAGCGCTCCAAGAGATCTTGGAGCGCTAAAGCCATAATATGAAATTAGTTAATATTAGTACTTGCCGCCTAAGTTTTGCTCAGCTAATTGTACTAAACGTTTTGTGATTTCGCCACCAACAGATCCGTTCGCACGAGCTGTTGCATCTGGTCCTAAGTTTACACCAAACTCACTAGCGATTTCGAACTTCATTTGATCGATAGCAGCTTGAGCACCAGGCGCTACTAACTTGTTTGATGAATTTCTGTTTGATGCGTTTTGATAATTTGCCATGTGTATTCATCTCCTCGTTAGATAAAATAGATTGTAATGGTTGAGTTAGCTGGAGTTGAACCAGCCGAGCAGATGCATCGATTAGATCTGCTTGCCTACCGCGGCGTAACTCAATGTTTGCGAGCTGTTGTGCTCGGTTGTTACTAGTATTATGGCGAAAGGCAAAAAAACATATACATAGAAAGTTTTTGGTAATTTATAGAAAATTTATATGGAGTCTGATAAAGAGTAAGAGAGTTTTATTCCGTGCATATTATAGGTACATATTGATCAGGTAAAGCGAGGTGTGCGGATGTCGATTTGTTCCTTATGTAATGGGTTTAGTGATGTACAAATGACGTGCAAAACATGTGGAGAAGTGCTGGGGGATATGGGAAAAGTCAGCGACTATTTTGATGATTACAGTGCTTATATGGAAATCGATCAGTTAAAAGTAGAAAATGGGTATCCTAGTGATTTAGCAAATCATCAATGTATTCATCTCTTTTACTGCTCTGCTTGTCATAGTGAAGAATTGAAGCAAATACAGGAATAAAAAAAGACCCCTAGAGGTCTTTTTTTATTCGTGCTCAGCACGGATGCGCTGTTCTGATTCTGCATCAAAGAAATGCGCTTTGTTCATATCTAATGCTAAGTCTAGAGATTGAAGCGGTTTAATATCTGTTCTTGAATCCACGCGTGCTACAAAATCTTGTCCGCCAAGTTTAGAATAAAGCATAGTTTCAGCCCCCATTAACTCGGATACATCGACTTTGATTGTAACTTTTGTGCCAGGTGAAGATTCAATAAATACAGGCTCATCATGGAAATCTTCAGGACGGATGCCTAAAATAATTTGTTTGTTTAAATATCCTTGGTCACGAAGTATTTTCATTTTGCCTTCCGGAACTGCAAGAAGGGAATCTCCTACTTGAACCTTTCCGTCTTTTAACGTTCCTGTTAAGAAGTTCATAGCAGGAGAACCAATAAACCCGCCTACAAATACATTTTCAGGTTTTTCATATACTTCTTTTGGTGTACCAACCTGCTGGATAATACCATCTTTCATAACAACGAGACGAGAAGCCATTGTCATTGCTTCGGTTTGGTCATGTGTTACGTAAATTGTCGTTGTACCCAAACGCTGGTGAAGTTTCGCAATTTCAGAACGCATTTGTACACGTAATTTCGCGTCTAAGTTTGATAAAGGTTCGTCCATTAAGAAGACCTTAGCATCACGAACGATTGCACGACCTAGAGCTACACGCTGACGCTGTCCTCCAGATAATGCTTTTGGCTTGCGCTCTAAGTATTGCTCAAGCCCTAAAATACGAGCGGCATCTTTTACGCGGCGGTCGATTTCATCTTTTGGTAATTTACGAAGTTTTAACCCAAAAGCCATGTTGTCATATACGCTCATATGCGGATACAATGCATAGTTTTGGAATACCATTGCAATATCGCGGTCTTTTGGAGCAACGTCATTTACACGCTTGCTGTCAATATAAAAATCGCCTTTTGAAATTTCCTCTAGCCCAGCAACCATACGAAGCGTTGTCGATTTCCCACAGCCTGAAGGACCAACAAATACAATAAATTCTTTATCTTGAATGTGAAGGTTAAAATCTTTTACCGCCGTCACATCTTTATCATACATTTTATAAATATGTTCTAAACGTAATTCAGCCATTTCCATTTCCCCCTTGTATGTACTCCGTGAAACCGTTTTCTTAACTCTAGTGTAATTTTTTTAAATGAAACGGTAAATGGTAAACATGCACAAAAAAAAGAAAGAGTTTTCGTGCACTATTTACGAAAACCCTTTCATTTTATTTTTCATCCTGCGAATTTTTTAAAGCAAGAATGGCTAAGTAAGCAGACACAGCTCCTGTGAAGTGTTTGATATCAAGGTGTGTGCGATCAATAAATTTCTCAATTCTATACTGCAAACTGTTGCGATGCATGTACAGTTTCTTAGCAGCAAGAGATACGTTTAAATTGCATTCTAAATAAACCTTAATCGTTTCTAAAAGATCTCCGTCATCTTTTACTAAATCAAGTAAATGGATCATATGATTTTGGATTGCCCCTGAAGACTCTTGCAGAACCAAATGGGGTAAAACGTCGGTAAAATGGATAACATGTTTTTGTTCGACTGTATGCTTAATTTGATAAAACCATTTCTTTTCACGCTCAAAAATTAATTGAGGTGAAGACGGAAAAAAGTGAATTTGTCCTTCAAAGAACTGAATCGAAGTTTCAAAATCATGACATAGCACCTCGATAGAATCTGATAAATTTTCAGTTAAGTCATTAGGATCATCAAAGGTTTCGATAACGACACCTGATTGTTTATCGATCCACAACACAGTAATGGAGGTAGAATACAAAGCGTGAAGCGCATTTTCAAACTCTATTTTTTGTTCAAACAAACGTTTAATTAAAAACTGGGTGAAGCGAAAAGAATGGTGCGTATGATGAGAGTGAATGACTTTTTCAGGTGCTTCAAATAACAGGTTTGACCAATACAATTGTTCTGGCGTCAGCAAAGAAACTTCCTCATCATAAGGGGTTAAAAAAGCAGAAAGTAACGCCTGCTCTTTTTGAGATAGAGCCGTGTGTTCAATTCCAATAAAGCCTTTATCATATGAAAACCATTTGTATCGTTCAAATTGAGAAGGGATTTTAGCCTTAATCATTTTATCCCCAAGTAGTGTGTGCAGCTGTTTCATCTGTGCTCGGTCCTTTCGGTGAAAGCTTACTATTCATAAACGTGAAAAAGCATAAGCTCATGAATATAATCAATTAATTGCGTTTCATCTATTTGACTAGAAAGTGCAGTTTTCCATACAATTTGTCCATCTTTTAAATAATCAGCCTCATAATAAACCCGATTCATATAAAACGAGATGTGCCAGCCCGGCATTCGATTATTTTGATACAGTGGTTTAACCTGGAAATGTGAAACCATAAAGAAAATCTCCTTTCTCAAGTAGTTATTATAAGCTTACCATGAGAAAAGGAGATGAAAAATCATTTAATCTAAAAATTTTGTTAATTTGTAAAATATGTCGCATATGTGTTTAGCACCTTGCGTTTGAATGTCTGTTTCATCAAAAATCATTGGTTTTGCATTCACTTCAAACAGATAATACTGCCCTTGGGCTGACTTTGCCATATCAAGAGAAAATTCTTCAACTAGAGGGAAGGACTGTTGAAGGACTTGCCCGCACGTATTTACAAAAGACGAGAGGAAGGAAGTATCTATTTCATCTTCAAGATCTTGAAAAGGTGAAATGCTTCCGCCGTTTAAAGTATGTGTTGTAATGGATTGATAGGGACTATGTCGAATACCGACGCCGCTAATAACATATCCACTATCTTTGTGATGCGCTAAAATACGTAAGTCATAGCGCCGGTCGTTGAATGGTTGCGTCTCAATAGCTTCTTGAATGAGATAAGCAGACCTGGGAAGGTCAATTGCTTGTAAAGAAGAAAATTCTTCTTTGCGTTTATGATCTTGATAAATAATCGTATGCTTATGGGAAGATAATCGAAAAATTCCAGCGCCTTTACTGCTGTTAATAGGCTTAAAATAAAGGGAAGAGTGCTTTTGCAACAGCGTAGCAATATCTATTTCGGGCGTTAAAAGATAGGTTTTAGGCAGGTGAGGAGATAATAGTGGATGTTTTGAAAATAACTGATACACTTTCCATTTTGAAAAAAAAGCGGAATTAAAGAGGGGAATGTGCCTGCTTTTTATCTTTTGGTGTAAAGATTTCAGTTTCTTAGTTTCTGATTTTCTTCCTGGATAACGATTATATATAACGTTTGGCAGCGGCAAAGTTGTTTTGATCCACTGTTTCTTTGCACCGTCAAAACAATATCCTTCAAAGAAGTGGTGAAACATTGTTTCTTCAGCGAATAAAGCCAGAAGCCCCCCTTTTTCTTGCAGGGTATGATGTAAGAGTTCTAATAAAGGGCGCTGTTTTATATTCAGTTTTTCCAAAACATCTTTGTTCGTTAAAACTCCCACAATAGGGCCCGCTTTTTCTCTTTGGAAACGAAGAAAAGCTTGAGTAGAAGAAATGTTTTGAGTAAAGGGAAGTTCAATTTCTTGAACTCCCCATGTGTAAGATGCTGAAGGGTTATTATGAAACCACTGCTGCTTTTCTTTATGATAGTAAATTGTAATCATATGCTGATGCCTGCAGGTGTATTTAGATAGTATCCAGATAAGTAAATCGCATATTCTAGAGAAAGTTTTCTAGTTTGTTGATCCGCTTTTCGTAAGGAAGGATGTGAAAAAATAGAGCGACCGGGCTTAGAGTTAGCTTCAAATAGCCACACGTTTCCTTGATAATCCACTCCAAAATCGAATCCAAGCTCTCCAATTAATCCGTTCAACTCCTGTTCGAGCACATGACTAATTAAGATAGCGGCTTCTTTTAGCTTATTTTCAATTTCTTTTTTGTAAGAAGGGTTGGTGAATATTTTGGCTGTAGCTTCAATTTCTCCGCCGTAATCAAGATGCGTAGTGATGCTGTTGGGACCGGCTACTTTAGCAGCTAAAGCAGTAAGCACCCATTGGTTATTCCCGTCTTTATTCGTATGCACGCGAAAGTCTACACAGCGCTTTTCTTTTTTGATCAGTGAAATACCTTGCTGAGCAATGTAGGAAGGATTAGTAAGTAAATATTCAAATTCTGATAATAGCTTCTCTAAGGTTTCTTTTTCTTGAACATGAAGACCTTTTTCTCCTTTGTAAGTCAGCGTGTACATGGAATCCTTAAAAGATAGGGTATAAATGCCGCGGCCTAAGCTTCCGTTTTTCGGTTTTAAATAAACGGTTTGATGAAGGAACAGAAGTTTTTTTATTTGCTCACGCGAAGGGCTTTCAACCGTGTAAGGTAACAAATAGGCTGTCTGCTCGTTCATTTTTAAAAGCTCATGAATTTCCCACTTGTTGAAAAAATCAGGATTAAAAAATGGAATGCCGTAATCAGTCATCATCTTTTCTTTAATGAACTTAAAAGGAGCTAACCCCTCTGTTTTTCGATTTGGCAAACGATTATATACGACGTTGGGAAGCGGAATTTCATGCTGTGTCCAACCGCTTTCTTCATAAAAATAGCCGTTTATAGTCCCGCTTTCCCAATTGATATGATGAGTTCCAAAAATAAAAGGCAGTCCCCCTGTTATACTTGCAGTAGAAAGAAGTTTAGCTAAGTGTAGGGAACGCTTTCCAATTGGTCGCAGTAGAGAACCGGTAAAACCAGCTGATAACACACCAATTAAAGGTCCTAAGTGAATGGTCTCATTCACAATAATAGGGTGCATCATATGGGCGAAAGGAATTTGCAGTTTTGTCATTAGCTCAGCTGAAATCTGAATTTCTTGACGTTCTGAAGGTTGTATAAGGCATGGAGCTGTCATTGTTCCAAAAGCTGCTTGTTTCAAGGCGTCTTTGTAAAGAGATGCAGGAACAGAAAGATCGCAGCCTAGCTGCTCTACTAAAACAAGGCGAGTAAGAGTTTTTTTCATAGCATTACTCCTTACGATACGATAGTGTGTTAGCTAAATAGACGCAGTAAGACAGGACATTTTTATACATGACTTCTTTTTGTTCAGGTGCTGTCTCCATTACTATTTTTCTTCCCGGTTTCGAATTTAAATCTAGAATCCAGATGCTAAAGTCTCTCGAGATACATAAATCAATGCCTAATTCAAAAAGAGAAGGAAAATGATTTTCCAGAACGGACGGAATCGTTTTACAAATGGTGTTGATTTCATCCATTACATATTGACGATGAACGCGAGGGATGCGAGGCAGCAAGTTCTCAAAACGTACAATAGACGCTCTTGAGCTTACATTTGTTACGATGGAGTCCCGTTCACCTTGTCTAATTCCTCTTCCAATTTCTTTCCAAGTACCATCGTTTCCTTTTTGTAATAGCAATCTTATATCAAAAGGAGTGCGTTCATAAGGGAAAAATGAAATATGGGGCTGAGCAATATACAATGCATCACGGGTCGTTTTCGTAAACCAGTCCTTAAACTCCTGAAAAGAGGAAAATATAATGGTGTTTACAATGTCATTTTGTTGATAAGAAGCTTCAATTTCACGCCCGCGCTGTCTTAATTTTACAATCCCTTTACCTTGTGAGCCGTTGGCAGGTTTAATCATTAGGCTATCGTTTGTGCGAAGCAGCTGAACAAGTTGCTCTACACTTTCGATTGGAGTGGTAGGAGGAATATATGAAGATAAATAGCTATCTTTTTTAATTACTTCATAGACATCTAGCTTATTGGGCAATCCATGACCTAAAAATGTAATATCGTCCCGCTGTTTAAGCCAGTTTACAATAGGGCGAGCCTTTTTAGACAGCGAGTCTTTTCGATAAAAGCAGCGATCGTAAATAAACGAAGGAAGTAAGAATGAATCTTCTATCCATTTCTTTTGTTGTAAATCGTAGCGGAAGCCTTCAATCTTTTCGGTATTAGGATGAATGTTAAAAGGGGTGAAACGGTATATTTCAATCGAAAACTCAGCAGCATGTTTAGCAATTTCGGTCACGTACTCTACTTCTTGCTGTGGGTGAATAGTTAAAAAGCCTAATGAAATCATTGTAAATCCTCCTTGGCAAATTGAAAATTCGTTGCATGCAGACAATAATCAAGCAGTGCTTTTGTTGAGGGACGGACAGAGAAAGCGCTTGAAGCTAATTGTTTGGAAGGTTTGACATTTACTTCAATAATCCAAGGCTTTCCTTCTTGATCAATCGCTAAATCAATACCAAATTCTGCATAAAGTTCAGACGGATGAGAAAGCTGTGTGCAAATTTCAATCGCAATCTCCTTCAAAAGTGAAAGGATATGGCGCATAGTTTTTGAATCATAGAGCTGAGTTAAAACTTGCTGAGGAGGATGAATATCTCCTCCACGGGCAAGGTTTGAGACGAAATTGCCGGGTTTTGATACACGTGTGACAATGGACGTGATTTTCCACGTCAAGTCGTCTTTTTTATGACAGAGAATGCGGAAATCAAAAGGGCACTGTTTGTATGTCTGCAGTGAAATTCCTTCTTGGATCAGAAATCCTTGCCTTTTTAATTGACTATAAAGCGTTTCAAATAAGTCATAGAGAGATTCATATTCTTTTTCATACGTCTGCGTAAACGTTGTATAGTCTAAAATATACTTCTCTTTCTTTGAAATTTTAAAAATATTTTTTCCTTGGCTACCATGAACAGGCTTCAGAAAAACATCGTCATGAAGTTCCAAAGCGTCAAGAAGATCTTGACGTGAACGAAGCTGATACGTTTTTGGCAAATAGGGAAGCAAGTGTACGACATCTTTAAGCTGTTGAAAAACCGTCCATTTATTTAAGTAGCGTGCGTTAAAAAAAGGAACGTCATGCTCTTTCAAAAATGTTTTAAAGGTTTGGAAATCAGCGGTTTGCTCCGTTTTCCTGGCATGAATCCGGTTGTGTACGATTTCCGGAAAGGGAACGTCTGAATAAACCCATTGATCAGCACGATAAACATATCCTTTAGGAGACAATGACTTCACGTCGCTCAATTTGCTCACATAGCAAAAACACCCTAACTCCTTGCAAGCTTGAACAATTTCCTTACAAAATACAGAAATGGAGCCAAAGGGTTCTTCATCTTCTCGAACTTCTGTTACGATGCTAATCACGGGTCCCACCCTAAACGTGTTCTCTTCGTAAATGCCTCTCAGCTGATGCGTTTCATACGGAAAGCGAAAGTCTGTAAATAGAGCTTCTGACATCATGAAACAGCATTCTCGGTGTTGAAAAACGGTGGCTTTGACTTCTTTCGTGATGGAGCCTACTGTTAACGTAAACTCGTGCTTGCACTTCACACGGGAGAACAGAGCAGAACTAATGTAAATGTCGTTGCTCATATGTTTCTCTAGTGGTTTTAGAGAAATGGTAAAAGTATTCATAAACGAATCCTCTTTTTCTTTTCTTTAGTAGGCGAATGCTGATATATACTATGAGGAATTAGCCCAATCTGTGAAGAGAATTTATCGTTTTTTGAGAAAATAAAGGTCTTAAGCTGAATTTTATATAATAATTTGTTATAGTTAGGGAAGTCAAGAAATGATAGAACTTAATTAGGAGGAACTTAACGTGTCTGTAAACTTACATGATGTAGCAAATGATTTAGAAAAAGCAATTCGCCAAAGCGATGATTACACAAACTTAAAAAACTTATATGCAGCAGTAAACGCTGATGAAGGTTCAAAACAATTATTTGAGCGTTTCCGTACAATGCAAATGGAGCTGCAACAAAAGCAAATGATGGGCCAAGAAATTACTGAAGAAGAAGTTCAGCAAGCTCAACAAACAGTTGCAATCGTTCAACAGGATCAAAATATCGCGAAGCTAATGGAAGCTGAGCAACGTATGAGCATGGTAATTGGTGAATTAAACAAAATTATCATGAAGCCACTTGAAGAGCTTTACGGTGCGGCTGAATAAGAGATAGAGAAGAGAGGAAAAGAGAAATCTTTTCCTCTTTTTTTATGGGGAAATTTCTTCTAATTGTGCAGTTCTGCTCATAAGCTTAGTAACAAGGCTACACATGCCGACTATCATGAAAAGGTCATTTATAACCGTATCCTAACGGATTAGACATCTATGAAAGAAGGGGTTCTCATATGGCTTATCGATTGCTAGCGTTGAATATTGATGGAACCATTTTAAATAGCCAAGGGCGCGTTACAAAAGAAACGAAAGACGCAATTCAATTTGTGAAAAATAAAGGTGTTTACGTTACGTTAGTAACAAACAGGCATTTCCCGTCTGCTAAAAAAATTGCTCGGTCACTTAAAGTTCATCCAGCAATGCTAATTACTCATAGCGGTGCCTTTATCGGAACATCGATAGACAAACCGATACTAGATAAGAGAATTAGCGAGGAAAAAACATTTAACCTCATTCAGCTTTTTGAGAATTTTAATTGTCATGTCCGCATTTTACATGAAAGGTTTTCAATTGGAAATCGTGTAAAGCTTCCTAATAATATTGTAGCTAAAAGTGTGTTAAAAACGGGAGAACCACTCTTTTATCCCGTGCAGTTCGTAGATTCATTAGGAGATACGCTTCGTGATGAACCTGTTTCTACTCCGAAAATAGAAGTGTATTTTGCAGATCGTAGAGAAAAAGAATACGCCGAGCAAACAATTGCTAGTGCAGTACCGGATATTGAATGGTTTTCGTATCCAAATGAAAATAGATGTTATATTACACCAAAAGGAGCCACAAAAGCCGCCGGCGTTCGTTATGTAGCAAATCGTCTAGGGATACCAATGGAAGATGTAGTAGCGATTGGAAATTGCTATGATGATTTAGAAACGATTGAACATGCGGGAATGGGTGTGGCGATGGGCAATTCGCCAACAGAATTAAAAATGCTTGCGGATTGGGTTACTCGTTCTAATAACGAAAATGGTGTAGCCTACATGGTGAAAGAGTTATTTAGAAAGCAGCAGCGTCTTGGTTATCTTCATCAAATTGACAGCTTTCGTTTAAAATAAATAAAGGATGAAAAGCTACTTGGAAAAAGTGGCTTTTTTTCTGTTTCTTTCATGTCCGCGTATTCCCTTGAGCTGAGCATCTTGACCGGACATACGTAGGTTTTGTAAACTGATTACTTAGATAGAATTGATTTGAAAGGTGATTATATTGAACATTTATATAAAAGGTATAGAAGATGAGCGTTTTTTACGTCCGCTTCACCGAATTTCAGATTTGTTTTTTGAAGAAAGCAACGTTTCCTTTGAGGATGATAATGAAGCTCAGCTGAAGGTTGAAATAGAGCTAAAAGTTCATGAGGAAATTTATGCGAAAGCAGTGCTGCATGACGCTGAAACGGACAAGGTGTTTACAGAAGAGCTTTCTAAATCATTTACCCCTTATGAAACAGAAAAAGAAAAATTTAAGCAAATAAAAAATGTGGTGCTTCGCGTTTACTTATCCGTATTACAGGAGTATACAAACATTGTTCAAAAATGGGGTATTTTAACTGGTATTCGCCCGACTAAGCTGCTTCATATGAAACTGCAGTCAGGCAAAAGTAAAGAACAAGCGCATCGTGAGCTAAAGGAAGAATATTTAATCACCGATGACAAAATTAATTTAATGCAGCATATTGTGGATCGTCAACTAGCAGCTATTCCCGATTTACATGAGTTAAAGAACGAAGTCAGCATTTATATAGGTATTCCGTTTTGTCCGACGAAGTGTGCCTACTGTACATTTCCAGCTTATGCGATTAACGGTCGTCAAGGATCCGTTACGTCATTTTTAGGCGGCTTGCATTACGAAATGCGTGAAGTAGGAAAATGGCTAAAAGACAATAACGTCAAGATTACAACCGTCTATTATGGCGGAGGCACGCCAACGAGCATTACCGCTGAAGAAATGGACATGCTGTATGAAGAGATGTATGAATCGTTCCCGGATGTACAAAATATCCGTGAAATTACGGTAGAAGCAGGAAGGCCCGATACGATTACGGAAGAGAAGCTAGCTGTTTTGAACAAATGGAATATTGATCGTATTAGTGTAAATCCGCAGTCTTATATTCAAGAAACCTTAAAAGCTATTGGACGTCATCATACAGTAAAAGAAACAATTGATAAATTTCATCTTTCTCGAAAGATGGGGATGAATAACATTAACATGGACTTAATTATTGGGCTTCCAAATGAAGGTGTAGAAGAATTTCAGCATACGCTAGATGAATCTAAAAAATTGCTTCCTGAATCTTTAACTGTTCATACGCTATCGTTTAAACGTGCGTCTGAAATGACTCAAAATAAACGGAAATACAAGGTGGCAGATCGCTATGAAATTGGTAAAATGATGGATTTAGCGACTGAGTGGACTCAAGAACAAGGGTATGAGCCTTATTATTTATATCGCCAAAAAAATATTTTAGGTAATTTAGAGAACGTTGGATATTCATTCCCTGGTCAAGAGAGCCTGTACAATATCATGATTATGGAAGAAAAGCAGACGATTATTGGCCTTGGATGCGGGGCATCTAGTAAGTTTGTACATCCAGAAACAGACATTATTACAAGGTTTGCGAATCCCAAAGACCCAAAATCGTACAACGATGGATTCGAGCACTACACACGAGAGAAACTCAAGATTTTAGATGAATTGTTTAGTAAATAAAAAGGTCACTTATTAGTGATCTTTTTTTATTTTCAGCAGGGAAATGTCGGAATCTGTTGAATATATAAAAAAGTTGTAAGCGTTTTCTTATTATGACGATGCGAGGTGCCGCTTAATGATGAATGTACAGTTAACCGTACCATCAGGGAACAATCAAAATCGTAGACTGAACAAAAGATTTAATTAAAAGCGGAGGAGAATGGATTTCATCGGTTGATCTAGAAAATGCGCTTATTGCTCATAAGGCTGTTTTCGAAGCCTGTGTCATAGCAATCCCTCATAAGATGTGGCAAGAGCGTCCAGTTGCTTGTGTCGTGTTAAAAGATGTATATAAAGGTGTCGTTTCGTCAGAAGAGCTGCTCGAATTTTTAGCGCCGCAGTTCGCAAAATGGTGGCTTCCAGATGAATTTTTATTTATGGATAAAATCCCAAAGACAACAGTAGGAAAGTTTTTAAAACGTACGCTTCGTGAACAAGTCGTCAATCATTATCAGAAAGGGTGAGTAATATGACTGTCGAATTAAAAGTAGTAGAGCTAGTTTTGCAAGAGCGTGTTGCCACAATTGCATTTAACAGGCCGGATGCGTTAAATGCATTGAACGAAGAAGTACTAGAGCAGTTTATTCAATGTTTAAAAGTTGTGGAAGAAAGCGAAGCGGACTTTTTAGTAGTAAAGGGAAACGGAAAAGTATTTTCAGCAGGCGGAGATATTAATATGATGACGTCACCTTCACAATCAGAACGTTTTGAGCAGGTAATGGACTTGATTAATGAAGCCGTGCTGACTTTGTATAGCCTGCCTCAAATGACTATAAGTGTACTGCACGGTGCTGCTGCAGGGTTAGGGCTCAGCATCGCGCTTGCTTCTGATTATATTATTGCAGAAAGACATACGAAAATTGCGATGAACTTTATCGGTATTGCTCTAATTCCAGATGGAGGCGGTCACTTTTTACTAGAAAAGCGCATCGGTTCTCATCGTGCGAAACAGCTGATTTGGGAAGGAAAGACATTAAAAGCAGAGGAAGCTCATCAATTTGGCATAATTGATGAAATAAAAGAAGGAGATTTGGCGAAGCGTGTAGAAGATTATCTCTCATATTGGCTAAAAAAACCTTCACGTGCTTTGAAGGAAACAAAGCGAATTTATGTGGAGACATCTATTTTACAATTAAAGCAAGTGCTTGCGCTTGAGAAAAGAAGTCAGTTTGCTATGAGCCAAAGTTCGGATCATAAGGAAGGTGTACGTGCGTTTCTGGAAAAGCGAGCGCCTGTTTTTAATCAAAGTGAAAAAGATATTTCCGAAAATTAAGTGAACTAGTTTAAAAGCCAATATTTTTGTCTATCATATTGATAGAGCATGTTTAAAAGTTGCAAAACAGTGGTAACACAAGATAATGTAGAAACTAATGAGGTGATTGGAAATGAACAAAACAGATTTAGTAAACGCAGTGGCAACAAAATCAGAGTTAACAAAAGCAGATGCATCTAAAGCAGTTGACGCACTATTAGAAACAATTTCATCAACGCTAGGTGAAGGTGAAAAAATTCAGTTAATCGGCTTCGGTACATTTGAAGTACGCGAGCGTGCTGCTCGTACAGGCCGTAACCCTCAAACGGGTGAAGAAATGCAAATTCCAGCATCAAAAGTACCGGCATTTAAAGCTGGTAAAGAACTAAAAGAAGCTGTAAAGTAATATAAAACGCCGGAAAGCTAAACCTTTCCGGCGTTTTATATTAACGATGAAATAATACAAGTTTTCCGCTAGAGTTAACGCATCGATGCGTTTTTTCTAAATAGGAAAGCTCTTCTAACTTTTTGGTGCCGATAGCCTTTGCTTCTGTCTCAGAAGCTGCTTCGAAACTTTCATCTACTAGTTTTTCTCCTGACTTTTCAAAAGCGGTTAATGTGTAAGTACTCATAAAATCTACTCTCCTCTTATAGTATAATTGTAAGCATATTCAACATATTTCTCGTCCTATTCACCTAAATCCTGCTAAGGTTTACAGATATCATTTTTTTCCATACAATAAACATAGGTTTATTTACAAAGGAGGAATTAAATGTCTCTTTCTATCCGTGAAGTTTCAAAAAGGTACGGTGAATTTACAGCTGTAAATGAACTATCCTTGCAAATTCCAAAAGGCGAAGTGTTTGGTTTTTTAGGTGCAAACGGTGCTGGAAAAACAACGACGTTTCGAATGATTTTAGGGCTCATTGAACCAACTTCAGGTCACATCCAATGGAATGATAAATCTTTAACTTACAGTAGAAGTCATCTGGTTGGCTACCTCCCAGAAGAAAGAGGATTGTATCCGAAATTAAAAGTCAAGGATCAGCTTGTTTACCTAGGACGGTTGCGCGGGATGAAAAAAGCTAACGTGCTGCAAGAAATGGAGCGCTGGTTATCTCGATTTAATATTCCTCAATATGCTTCAAAAAAAGTAGAAGAGCTATCCAAAGGAAATCAGCAAAAAATTCAATTTATTGCCTCTGTTATTCATCGTCCCGAACTGCTTATTTTAGACGAACCTTTTAGCGGCTTGGATCCTGTAAATGTAGAGGTATTAAAAGAAGCGGTACTTGATTTAAAAAAACGAGGAACAACGATTGTTTTTTCAAGTCATCGAATGGAACATGTGGAAGAACTTTGTGAATATTTATGTATTATGCACCATGGTACGCCTGTTGTGTATGGAAGGCTACCGGAGATCAAGCGTTCATTTGGAAAGAAAAACGTCATTGTACATGGAAAAGGTCCGTTTGAGAGAATTACGGAGCTTGAAGGCGTTGTAAAGGTAAAAAAAACTGTTGAGGGCATGATTGTTCAAATCCAACATGAATCCGTATCACAACTCATTTTTCAAGAACTCAAACACTTTTCATTTGTATCTAAATTCGCAGTGGAAGAGCCTTCATTAAATGATATTTTCATTGAAAAGGTAGGTGCTTCCTATGAATAAATTTTGGGTCATTGTTTTTCATACATATCTTAATAAATTAAAAACAAAATCTTTTATTATTACGACGATTATTACTGCTCTTATTCTAGTTGCTCTTACAAATATGGAGAAAATTATCGAAGTTTTTAATTCAGACGATAATGGAACAAATGTGGGTGTCATCTATGAAGTGGAAAGCGTATATACTTTGTTCAAACAAAATGTAAATGCAATGGATAAAGACATTCATTTAAAAGAATTTACGTCTGAGTCTAAGGCAAAGCAAGCGGTAAAAAGCGGGCAGCTCGATAGCTATTTAATTTTATCTTTAAACGATAAGCAGCTGCCTCAAGCTGTGTACAAAGCTAACTCTTTGGCCGAATCAAATCTTTCTTCTACCTTAGAACAGGCGGTACAGCAAACAAAAGTGGCTATGGCTACAGTGAAAATTGGTTTAGAAGAAAAGCAAATTGATCAGCTTTACAGCCCGGTCTCATTTAAAAAAGAAGCGTTAGTTGAAAATGCCAAAACAGAACAAGAGCTAAATCAAGCAAGAGGTCTTGTGTATGTTCTACTGTTTGTTATTTATTTTGCCGTCATCATGTATGGGAGCATGATTGCGATGGAAGTAGCTACTGAAAAATCATCCCGCGTTATGGAGATCCTTGTATCGAGCGTATCACCTATTACACAAATGTTTGCTAAAATCATTGGAATTGCACTGCTCAGCTTAACACAGCTTGCAGTTATACTGAGCGTGGGTTACACATCGTTAAAAACCAGTGTAGAAACAAATCATAACGGTATCTTTTCTTATCTCGGATTTAATGATGTTCCGCTGACTACATTCATATATGCATTTGTCTTTTTCATATTGGGATACTTTCTTTTTGCTACGCTCGCCGCTTTTTTAGGTTCTCTTGTGAGCCGTATTGAAGATGTACAGCAAATGATTACGCCCATGACCCTTGTGATTGTGGCCGCTTTTTTAATTGCTATGTTTGGACTTGGTGATCCTGAAACAACGATCATTACGGTCACATCTTTTATCCCATTTTTTGCTCCGATGATTATGTTTTTGCGTGTAGGTATGTTAAATGTTCCTGTCTGGGAAGTGAGTGTATCTATAGGAATTTTAATTGTGACGATTACTGCTTTAGCTATATTTGGTGCCCGTGTGTATAAAGGAGGAGTCCTTATGTATGGGCAATCTACCTCTTTTAAAGATATTAAAAAGGCGCTGCAGCTAACGAAAAAAGAAACATAAAGAAGAGATACCGAGAAGATTCTTCTCGGTATCTTTTATGAAAAAGGGTCCACCCGTGCATTCGGTGCCAAGCGATGGTAAAATGAAATGTAAAGAGCTGTAAATAAGCGGACGAAGCTATAAGAGCTTTGTTATCAAATACATAGAATGAAGTGGTAAGGAGGAAAAGGTCATGACAAAAGGAATTGCTCAATACGAAGTAGGAGAGCAAGTTGATCTTTATTTTTTAATTAAATCCTCAACGAGAGGAATTGCAAGCAATGGAAAGCCATTTTTAACGGTAATCCTACAGGATAAAACGGGTGATATTGAAGCCAAGCTGTGGGATGCATCCCCAGACGACGAGGAAAATTATGCTGCTCAAAAGATTGTGCGAGCTGCTGGAGAAGTAATGAATTACCGCGGACGCAACCAGCTGAAAATACGTAACATTCGTCCTGCACAGCCGCAAGACGGAGTGCGCACGTCCGACTTTTTAGAAGTAGCGCCTTTACCTCAAGAAGAAATGGTCGAACATATTACAAAGAGTATATTTGAAATGAAAAATTCGAATGTCCAGCGCATTACTCGCCATTTGTTTAAAAAATATCAAACGGAATTTCTAGAATATCCAGCAGCAACTAAAAATCACCATGAGTTTGTATCGGGACTTGCCTATCATGTGGTATCTATGCTGAAGCTGGCTGAGTCATTTTCAACCCTTTACCCAAGCTTAAACCGCGACTTGCTGTATGCTGGAGTTATTCTTCATGACCTTGGCAAAGTATTTGAACTTTCAGGTCCTGTCTCGACGATATACACAGTCGAAGGAAACTTACTTGGCCATATTTCAATTATGGTTAATGAAATTGGAAAAGCAGCAGAGGAATTAGCGATTGAAGGAGAAGAGGTCATGCTTCTTCAGCACCTTGTATTATCCCATCATGGTAAGGAAGAGTGGGGAAGTCCGAAAAAGCCGTTAATTAAAGAGGCTGAGATGCTTCATTTGATTGACAATGTAGACGCCAAAATGAATATGCTTGACCGAGCATTAACAAAAGTGAAGCCAGGTGAATTTACAGAGCGTATTTTTGCTCTTGATAATCGATCATTTTATAAACCAACGATTGATTAAAATGGTATAAGTCTTTCTTCCTTCGCATATAGTGGTTGTAAATAACTGTGATGGGGGATCAATATATGGTGACACTACCAATTTGGATTTATTTAGTTGTAGCAGGCATTTTCTTTAGTGGGTTTATGGCGATTCGTGCTGCACAACATGATAAGCAAGTGGATGATTCATTTATTGAAAAAGAGGGACAAGTATTCATAGAAAGAATGCAAGTGGAAAAAGAAAAACGCAACAGCGATTCCATCTGATTATATAAAAGAGCCTGTCACATGAGTGACAGGCTCTTAGCATTATTGCTGAGGAGTTTCTACGCCAGATTGACTATCTGTTGCACCTTCTTCGAAAATTGGTTTTACATTTTTATCTTTGACTTTTACTTTTGCTTTATCAAGTTCTTTTTGAATCTTCTTGTTTGCTTCTGTTTGATCTACTTTTGAACGTTTGATTTGCTGCTCAAGTTCTGGTTTCTTTTTGTCAAACGATTCTACTTTCTTTTTATCGACTAGTTTAATGATATGGTAGCCGTACTCTGTTTTGATTGGTTTACTTACTTCACCTTTTTTCAGTTTATAAGCAGCTTCTTCAAACTCTTTAACCATTTGGCCTTCACCGAAGTAACCTAAATCGCCACCGTTAGCTGCAGACTGCTGATCGGTTGAATATTCTTTTGCCAGACTAGCAAAGTCCTCGCCTTTTTTGATTTTTGCTTCTACTTCGTTTGCTGTTTTCTCGTCTTTTACTAAAATATGACTTGCGCGAATTTGAGGTTTTTGAGCTTTATACTCATCATAGGCTTTTTTCAGTTCTTTGTCTGATACCTTAATGCCTGCTGTAGCAGCTTTTTCACGAAGAATATCTACTTTTAGCATATCTTTGACTTCTTTTTCACCTTTTTGCTCAATAACTGAATCCACTTGATCTCCGTATTGTTCTCTTAAAATGCTCAACTGCTGATCAAGCTCTTTATCCGTTACTTTATATTTTTCACTCAATACTTTTTCTTCTGTAGCGCTTCGTACGAGTGTATTAAATTGGTCTTGTCCGATTGTGTCTTTCATTTGTTTGTACAAATCACCTTGTGTGATATTGCCTGCTTTTGTTTCTACAATTACTTTTGAAGAATCGTTTGCATTTGAAGCATCACTTCCCCCACTGCATGCTGATAAAGCAACGAGACTGGCTGCCGTTGTTAGTGCAACTAAGCTTTTTTTCATACGTAAACACTCCTACTCATCATTTTTACTTATGTAGCTTGACTCAAGATTTACTATATCACATTTCCTGATGTTAGCAAATGAAGTTAAAACCACGCAAATTTACATTTATTTTCCACTAATCATTGAGTAAATATACGCTTATGATTGCTTTTTTATAAAGCGTTTTCAAAATGGAGGACAAACTCACAGAGTAATCTGCAAATGAGAAGCAAGAGAAATAAATTATGGAGTTTGGGCTAAAAGCCTAGACGTTTTTTGAGCTGATGCATAAGATGCAGTATTAGTAAACAAAGGGGGTGCTCAAATGAGCGGATGCGGATATGGAGGCGGTTTTGCACTATTAGTTGTGCTATTTATCTTATTAGTCATTGTCGGTTGTGCATGTTACCACTAAGAAACAGGTGAATTTAAAAGGAAAGGAGCGATAGATATGGGTTCTTACGGATGCGGATACGGCGGTGGATTTGCGCTATTAGTCGTATTATTCATCTTATTAGTTATCATCGGAGCTAGCTGTTTTTGCTAAGCCTATAAAAAAGCGGTGAGACATCTCACCGTTTTTTATGTAAATGATACTTCAATATAAGATGAAACTAATAAAATGGTAATTAATACATTAATCGTACGAAAAACTTTAGGCTGTTTTTCAGCTGGAATTTCTTTTTGAATACACAATGTATTTGTTAGTGCATTGATGTAGAATAAAATGAATAGTGCAAATACAATAAAGAATATGTACATAAAAATCCCCCTAACAAAATCAGTGTGACGAAGACAAAAAGTCTTATAGTCATTTATATAGTACAGCTTTGTATGAATTTACAAATATCTATATTAACATTACCAAAAAAGCGGTAAAATAGATAGTTATATATACAGTTGAGCAAAGAATTTCAAAAGGTATTTACATAGAAATGCGGTTTTTATTTTATAAAGGGTAGTTGAGAAGTTGAGAAATTGAGAAATAGGTTTTAAACCAAATAGCAAAGTGAATGGATAAGAAATGAGTGACAGTTAGCCATTGTGCCAAAGGGATTGTTAAAAAGGACAGAGGGATTTATATTAATATATGCAGTGAGTATATAATCAGTATATGAAAATCTTTATACGGTGCGACTTAAACATGAAATGTGAATGACGAAGAAAGAATTATTTGGAAGAACATGAATGAATCATGTACAATATGGAGTAGAGGTATATGAACGTTGAAGGAGTAGGGGAAGCGGATGGAAACTTTAGAATCTCGAGTATCACGTTTAGAATATTACATAAAACTGTTATCTGGGACATCTGAACAAGAAGCTAAACCATTTATTGATTTAGTGGTAAGAAATCAGCTTACAAAGAAGGAAGTAGAGGAAATTTTAATTCTGTGTGAAGATACAAAAAACGAATATATTGAGCAAAAAGCGGAAGGCCTAACAGACTTTGTTCCGCTTCTTACACAATTTGTTGGCATGCTGAATTATAAATTAAATCCTAGAGAGACGGTCGAATCGCTTCGTTATCAACCTTCTTATCAAGACGTGATGAATGAATTTTTTGAAATTATTCAATGGATAAGGGACTAACCATTAAGAGTTTGAAATAGTCTCCTGGTGGTTTTCTTTATCTTTCTTGACAAGTTTGCCATCTTCTTCAGTGAATTCTTCTTCGATATGATGGAAAGATCGCTCGAAGATATCCATAAAATCTTCACCATAAATTTTGCGGATGACGGTCATTAGTTCCATAAACTCAGGGAATTTGCCGTACAAGTCGCGCAACGGAAGTGCGCCGCTGAACACTGAATTATTAGAAGGTTCATAATGTTCCATTAAATCTAATAAAATGGCCTCGCCTTTATCTGTCAGCTGAATGTACGTATTTCGCTTGTCGCTTTCTTTTTTAGAAAACTCAAGTAAACCTCGTTCTTCTAGTTTTTTGGAGAAGTTAAATGCAGTAGAAACATGCATAACTCCAAACTTGGCAATTTCGGAAATGGAAGCCCCGTTTAAATGATATGAAATCCATAAAATATGATGCTCGTTAATATTAAGGTCATAAGGCTTAATCCATTGCTGCCAATCCTTCTCTACGGTTTTCCAAAGGGCTTTACTTAATTGGGCAATGCGTTGGCTAAATAGAAGTGCTTCTTTCAAACTGTAATCTTGATCACTAGTCTTTTTCATCTTCTCCCACCTACTTAGTCTCTTTTTTTATTTATCTTCTATTATGCCAATAAAATAAAAAATTATAAAGATGTAAATTTACAAAATTTTAAAAAATTAAAAAAGAAGGCGTTTTAACCTTCTTTTTTGTCAATTTTTTCATTGGGATTTTTAGTTGTCTGTACATGTTCCTCTAGGTTTGACAAAGAATTTTGGATTTCTTCCAAATGATGCTGAATGGATTCCTTATGAGGAACAATTTCTTTTTTAAACTGACCAATGGTAGTAGAAAGGTCACTTGCGATATTTTTCACTATAGTATTTCCTTCTCTGGCGGTCATTTGTACTTGTTGAGAAACAGCTTTTATTTTTGTTGAGAGCTCTTGTTGTGAAGCGTTAACTCGGTCTTTTCGAGAACTTACACGCTGTTTAAGTTCTCGTCCTGAATATGGAGTAACAAGAAGCGTTGTAATAGCGGCTACGGTGCTTCCGATTGCTGCTCCAGCTGCTAGTTTTTTCATTCTACTCATTGTTTATTTCCTCCTATGTAGTAAAGTAATTGCTAACACTTCCTTCTGACATAATCATAAAAAAATAGCATAGATTTATACAAAAGAAGGAGGTTATCAACATGGGATAGCTTTATTCATTCTTTTGATGATCAGCCTGAGTTTTTTTCTGGCTGCTTTTAAATGGTTTAGCCTTACGACTAGAACGGCTTCATATCCGCCTAAACATGTGCTTAAACAAAAGTCTCTTACATGTGCGACAGTGGCTTTTGCGAGTTTTTTATTGGCTCTTATACTTTATTATGTAACCTAGGATGGGGAACTTAAACCTTTATTACAGAGTAAGTCTTCATACCTATTGTATTAGCTGCAAATGAAATTTAAGTGAAAGAATCCTGTATCATTTCTTTTTAAACAAAAAGTTAAAAGTCGAACTGTAGGCTGTCACTAAAAAATCAGCAACATACTATAAATGAACCGTTTTATTAAAGGTCCGCCAAGCTTGGCGGACCTCAGCTTTTGGTGTAAAAAAAGAGCCTGATTCTTAATTAAATCAGGCTCTTGACGTTACGATAATTTTGCTTTGATACTTGTGCGTTTTAGAACGGATTGAACAATTGGATAAATAACGACCATAACGATTGTATTAACTACTGTTGCAGGTAATACAACTGCAGCAACAAGTGCCATGACGCTATTTCCGCCCGGTAAGCCGACGATTAGCGCGGCAGCTGACAAGAATACGGTTCCTGATACGAGTGTGCCAACAGCTGTTAAAGCAGCAGCAACTGGTGTTTTAATGCCTGTTGTTCTTTTCACAAGCATAAATAATGCAAAGAAAACAAATGCTGTAATTGGTTTATCAACTAAGTTTGCAATATGTCCTCCCGGGAAACTAGACGTTAATGCAGAAATAAAAGCTGTTGTGAAGCTTACTAGTACTACATTTTTTACGCTAGGAAACAACAGGATTGCTAAAAACATCATTGTTAACATCATATCTGGCTTCATTCCAAATAAAATAGGAGGTACCACCGTGTGGAGAACCGCTCCAATTCCGACTAATAACGCTAAAGAAACTAAAACTTTTGTATTCATTTCTCATCTCTCCTCTTCTAAGCTAAGCTCGAAATATACCAATAGTGCGCCTATGCCCATTGCATATATTTACATACTGATTATAACATATTTATGTGAAAAAAGAATCAGTTAATTCTGCCAATTATGCGTTTGCCTGTGCAAATTCATCCATAAAGACGGCAAGAGCTTCACATGCTTCAAGCGGTACAGCATTATAAATAGAAGCGCGGCATCCGCCGATTGAACGGTGTCCAGCTAATCCTACGAAGCCTTTTTCTTTTGCTTGCTGTAAAAATGCAGCTGTTAGCTCATCGTTTGGTAAAGTAAACGTTACATTCATAATTGACCGGCTTTCCTCTGTAGCGTGAGGGGTATAGAAACCGTTTGAACGTTCCATGCTTGTGTAGAGTAACTTAGCTTTTTTATGGTTTTGAGCTTCAATTGCTTTAACGCCACCTTGTTCTTTAATCCAATCTAAAACAAGTGAAAGCATATAAATGCCAAACGTTGGAGGAGTGTTGTAAAGAGAGTTGCTCTTTACATGTGTCTCGTAATTCAGCATTGTTGGTAAACCTTCAGGAATACGTTTAAGCAATTCTTTCTTCAGAATGACAACCGTTACACCAGATGGTCCGAGGTTTTTCTGAGCACCAGCATAAATGAGTGAGAACTTAGATACATCAATTTGACGGCAAAGAATGTCGCTTGACATGTCAGCAATTAAGTCTACTCCTTCAATAGAAGGATAGTCAGCCCATTGTGTACCAAAAATGGTATTGTTGGACGTGATATGCAAGTAGCCAATATCTTCTTTTGAAAGCTTTAAATCATTTAAAGCTGGAATAGAGCGGTAGTTCTCTTCTTTGGTAGAAGCAACCACTGCTGTTTTTCCAAGTTTTTTTGCTTCTTTTAATGCTTTTTCTGACCATGATCCAGTTAGCACATATGCACCGACTTGATCAGGAGCTAAAAAGTTCATTGGAATCATAGAGAATTGCAGGCTTGCTCCGCCCTGCAGGAATAAAATTTCATGTGTATCTGGAATGTTAAGCAATTCCGTGAGTGTTTCTTTAGCATGTGTTAATACATCTTCAAACTCTTTACTGCGATGTGATAATTCCATCACAGACATACCTGTATTTTTGAAATTAACTAGCTCCTCTTGAGCAAGTTGTAAGACAGGTAGGGGAAGCGCAGATGGACCTGCATTAAAATTATAAGCTCTGTTTAACGTAATCACATTAATTCCTCCTCAAATTAGTTCGAACACTCATCATACAAAATGGCTAATGACTGATGTCAGAAAGAATATCATTATACTATCATGAAAACCATTGATTGTGGAGGTAACTTTTCAAAAATTTAAATTAATCTGTAAAGAGAAAATAATAGAAAAAAGGTAAATGAAAAGTATATGCAAACATGTTTTGGCAAACATGTAAATGAAATGTTTATATGCTATACTGATGGAAGAAATAATGTGGAGGAACAGAATGAGAGTATTAAAATATGCAATATTAGGGCTCTTAGATCAGAAGGAGCTCAGTGGGTATGACATTACCAGACTTTTTAAAGAAGAGATCGGTAATTTTTGGAGTGCTAAGCACAGCCAGATTTATCCCGAGTTAAGGCGATTAACAGAAGAGGGATTTATTCGCTATGAAACCGTGATTCAAGGCAAGAAATTAGAAAAAAAGATGTATTCGATAACGGAAGAGGGAAGAGACGAGTTAAGCAAGTGGCTCACTACAATTGATCCTATTCCTGAAACAACTAAAGATGAATTTATGTTAAAAGCTTATTTTGCTTCATCTATGTCAATAGAAGAGTTAAAGCAACAAATAGATAATCAATTATCAAGCAGGAAAGTGAAGCTGACTTTTTTAAAGAAACGAATGGATGACCTTTTAGAACAAGTTAATCATCATATTACCGTTTCTTCTCCTCAATTTGGTCATTATTTGGTGCTATCTCGCGCTCAAGACCGGGAGACAAGCTATATCAATTGGCTGGAACGTACGCTGAATTTAATTGAAAAAGAACAATAAGAAAAGGTGAACGGATCATGACTTGGTGCATAAAATCATTTCAAGAGCTGACAAACGGTGAACTTTATGAAATTTTACAGGTTCGCACCGCTATTTTTGTTGTCGAACAGAAGTGTGCTTACTTAGAAGTAGATGGAAAAGACAAACTTGCTTATCACTTGTTCAAAAAAGAGGATAGAAAAATTATCGCGTACCTTAGAGTTTTACCAAAAGGAATTAGCTATCAGGAAGCTTCTCTTGGGCGCATTATTGTAAAACAAGAACAGCGCGGTACAGGTCTCGGAAGAGAACTAGTAGCAAGAGGAATTGATTTTCTAGAGAATGAGTGGCATGAAAAAACAATTAAAATTCAAGCTCAAAGCAGACTTCAAACATTTTATGAATCGTTTGGTTTTAGACCTATTTCCGATATTTATTCAGATGAAGGGCTCCCCCACGTAGATATGCTAAAGGCACCGTAGAAACTTCACCAATTGTGTGAAGTTTTTCTATTTCCGAAACGGGTAAGGTGAAAGAAAGATGTTAGGCTTTAGTACTGCGCAGATAGAATCGATATGACTACTACTAAATTAGTAGTTTATGAATAAGATAGATAATGAATTTGTTTCTTTTTACTTATTCTTTGATTTTAAGTAAGTGATATATTGAAGAAAGTAATAATATTGTATATAATGATTTTTGTAACAAAAATGTAACAATTACGTAATATTCTTAATGTTTATTGAAAGAGAAATTTGTTGTACATATTGCTTGGAGGCATTTTTATGAGTGCAAAAGAAAAGAAAAATAGGTATATATATAGTTTGGATGGACTTCGAGCCTTTGCTGTCATGGCTGTCATTGCTTATCACTTAGGCTTTGGATGGGCATCTGGAGGATTTTTAGGAGTTGACGTTTTCTTTGTATTATCAGGGTATTTAATTACCTCGATTTTACTGGTGCAATCTTGGGAAAATCCTTTAAAGAATTTGAAGCATTTTTGGATCAGCCGTACGAGAAGACTTCTTCCAGCTGTGTATGTGATGGTAGTATTAACTGCAGCGTGGGTTATTTTATTTAACCGGCCATTGTTAACAACGCTACGAGGCGATGCATTATCGTCTATTTTTTATATGAGTAACTGGTGGTTTATTTTTCATAAAGTTTCATATTTTGATAGTTTTGGATCACCGTCACCATTAAAGAACTTATGGTCACTTGCTATTGAAGAGCAGTTTTATATTGTGTGGCCACTCGTTTTATTGTTGGGTTTAAAATTTATCAAAAAGAGAGGAATTCTTTCTCTTTTCATTTTAGCTGGAGTAATGGCTTCAGCCATTCTGATGTCTTTTTTATATGAGCCAGGAGGAGATCCTAGCCGCATTTATTATGGAACCGATACTCGGCTGTTTGCCCTTTTAATCGGGTGTTTACTCGCATTTGTCTGGCCAATGTATCGTTTATCATCAAAAAACCTTCCAGCTGCGGGCAAGCAAGTATTAAACGCAGTAAGTATGGTGAGCTTCTTTGTATTTATTCTCTGCGTATGGAGCGTTGATGAGTATACTCATGCATCTTTTCTTTATCAAGGTGGAATGCTGCTGATTTGTCTAAACGCTGCTCTGTTGGTTGCAACGATTAGTCATCCTAGTAGTTTTTTAGGAAAAGCTCTGTCGTTTAAACCGCTTCGGTGGCTTGGTACTAGATCATACGGCATCTATTTGTGGCATTATCCTGTTATTGTTCTTACAACACCTGTATCCGAGATTGGTCGTCCGGTCTATTGGCATGCGCTGTTACAAGTAGGAATTACATTTATCATTGCTGAACTTTCGTACCGTTACATCGAGGTGCCTATCCGCACACGCGGCTTTCGCTATTATTTCCGGCACTACCACCCGAGAGAGCTTTTTAAATGGCGTAACCTCTCTCGTTCGAGACAAGCGGTTTTGGGCAGTCTCATTTTCTTTTTGGCACTGTTTACAGCGGATATGACAAGCTTTGCTATTAGTACGCAACAAAAGGATGAGACTGCAGCAAAAGAGACAGAGGTTAAAATTCAAACGAATCACAAAGAAAATGCTTCAACTTCTGTCAAAGATAAGAACAAAGCGGAGAATAAAAAAGCAGAGAACGCGGAAAAGAATTCTGGAGAAGAAAAATCAGATGCAAAAGAAAAGCAGCAGCCGAATTCTTACAGAGATGTTCTTGCGATTGGAGACTCGGTCATGCTGGATATTGCTCCTAATCTTAAAGAGATGCCGCTTAGTATTACGATTGACGGAAAAGTAGGAAGGCAGCTCAATGAAGCACTGCAGCTAACTCCTAGTTATCAAGCATTTAATAATCCGAACAGTGCAGTGATTATTGAGTTAGGAACAAACGGCTATTTTACGAATGAAGAACTTGAACAACTGTTAAAAGCTTTTTCACAAGCGGACGTTTACTTAGTAAATACGCGCGTTCCTCGTTCCTGGGAAAGCACTGTGAACAAGAACTTGAAAGCTGCTTCTGAAAAGTTTGATCACGTCACGCTCGTTGATTGGTACTCAGAGGCTTCTAAGCACCCTGAATACTTTACATCAGACGGTGTCCATTTGGTACCTGAAGGATCAAGGGCATTAACAAAATTGATTGAAGAGCGTATGAATTTAGAAGTTAAGGCGGAAAATCGTTCATAATGAGTGAGAGGCCGCATTATGTTTTATATCATAAACTGATTAAACGTGTGTCAAATGAATAGATAAAACAAAAAAAGCTTACGGGTGTAAGCTTTTTTTGTTTCAAGAAAGGCGAGAAGAAATATTTCCAGAGATTTCCTGAAGTTTTTCCGGCGTGTATTCGCTTGTATGTTCTTTCCATACAGCACCGAAGCCATCGCCTTCCCCGTAGCGAGGAATAATGTGCATATGATAATGAAACACCGATTGACCAGCTTTTTCACCGTTATTATTTAAGATGTTTAAGCCGATTGGGCTGTATGTTTCTTTAATTGCATTTGCGATTTGAGGAACCACTTCAAATAAATTGCGCGCAATTTCCGGTGTTAGTTCGTGAATGTCTTTTTTATGTACTTTTGGAATCACCAGCGTATGACCTTTTGTTACTTGACTAATGTCTAAAAAAGCTAATACATGTTCATTTTCAAATACTTTTGCACCTGGAATTTCACCGCGAATAATTTTGCAAAAAATACAGTTTTCATCATGTGTGCTCATTATGTTCACCTTCCGTTACCAATATAAATGTATGGGTATACATGTACGTTTATTTTACCACAAAGTAGAAATGCAATCAGCAGGCAAGAAATAGCCATTCGTATTTTATACACAAAAACGGGATGCAAACGATTATGCATCCCGTCATGTGAAGAAGGAAAAAATAGCTTTTAATGCAGCATATGATCTTTAAGGAACACCTCATTTACGTAATTCCATTGCCTAATGAAACAGTAACTTGAAAAAGTATATTCTCTTTAACAAACACCTCATTTAAGCATTGAGCTAAAAAAATATACAATGTGAACGAAATCGTTCTTGGTCTTTGACAAACACCTCATTTACACAGTAATAAATGAACATTATTGTCTACCCATTATATATATTCTTACTACGTTCATGACTACCATCCCCTTATGAATCAAACATACATCGATTTACAATAAGGTTTTCTGAAATATGCCTGCTGTAGACACCTCATCCCAAATGTAAGAAGCTTTGTAATGATTAGTTGTAATCAATAACTTGTTTTCCTTCTTCCCTATATAGAATGTCCCGATATTTCGTTTATATTCTGGAAAAATTAACCGAAAAGAACTGAAAACGATGTGAGGAAGAAAAAGATTTGGTACAATAGAGCAAATAGCACTTGCGCTTGTAGACAAAAAAGAACAAATAAAAGGAGATAGTGATGGGTTCTTTATTGCAAATTAACAATATTACAGGGGGATATACAAAAACTCCCGTCTTAAAAGATGTATCGTTTGATGTAAATGCAGGTGAATTAGTTGGGTTAATCGGCTTAAACGGAGCCGGCAAAAGTACAACGATTAAACATATTATTGGATTAATGGAAGCAAAAAAAGGAAGTGTATCCATTAATAATAAAACCTTTCAACAAGACCCAACAGGTTATCGAAGTCAGTTTACTTTTATTCCAGAAACTCCTGTGCTATACGATGAATTAACATTAAAAGAACATTTAGATATGACAGCTATGGCTTATGGACTTGAGCCTCAAACATATGAAGCCCGTCTGCAGCCGCTTTTAAAAGAATTTCGTTTAGACCGGAAGTTAAAATGGTTCCCTGCGCATTTTTCAAAAGGAATGAAGCAGAAGGTTATGATTATGTGCGCCTTTTTGGTTCAGCCGTCTCTTTATATTATTGATGAACCTTTTTTAGGTTTGGACCCGCTTGGTATTCAATCTTTACTTGATTTGATGACGGATATGAAAAAGCAAGGTGCAGGTATTTTAATGTCCACACACATTTTGGCGACCGCGGAACGCTACTGCGATAAATTTGTTATTTTACATAACGGAGAAGTAAGAGCGCAAGGAACACTTAAGGATCTTCAAGAAGAATTTCAGATGCGCAATGCTACTCTTGATGAAATTTATATTGAATTAACAAAGGAAGAAGGCTATGAGTAAGATTGATGCATTATGGAAGCAACGATTTCAGCAGTATTTAGTGGATGTAAGAAGATATACAAAATATATCTTAAATGACCACATTAAATTAGTGTTAATTTTTGCGATTGGCGGTTTGGCCTACTATTATCAACAGTGGTTGAGTACACTAACACCTGCGTTTCCTTCGGCTGTAGTGATTGCAATCCTAATGGGATTGATTTTAACAATGGGTCAAATTCAAACGTTTTTAAAACGACCTGATTTAGTCTTTTTACTTCCTTTGGAGACGAAGCTGCAGCCTTATTTTAAAAAATCTTTTTGGTTTACCTTTACGATTCAGCTTTATATTTTATTATTTGCAACGGGTGCAGCAGCGCCTCTTCATGTAAAAGTAATGCATGATTCTTACTCAAACGTTTTTGTGTTTTTTCTGCTATTACTCATCCTGAAAGTTGTAAACTTAGGCATGTCTTGGTGGGCCGTATGGTTTGAAGAAAAGTGGGCGAAGTGGACAGATTATATCGTCAGGTTTTTCTTGAACGCGGTTTTTACGTATTTCTTATTTTCGCATGCATACGTATTCTTTACAGGAATTGTAGCGGTGATTATAATTGCTCTAGCCATTTATTATCGCTCCCTTACAAAAAGAAAGCCGATTAAATGGGAAAAGCTAATTGACTTAGAAGAAAAGCGCATGGGCTATTTTTATCGATTAGCTAATTTATTTACAGACGTCCCTCAGGTAAAAGAGCGAATCAAACGCCGTAGATATTTAGATTGGCTATTAACACGTATTCGATTTCGTCAAAGTGCCACTTACCATTACTTGTACACCAGAACATTTTTGCGATCAGGAGATTATTTAAGTCTGCTCGTTCGCTTAACTGTCATTGGCGGATTTTTAATTGTAGCTGCGCCGTTTCAATACGGCAATATAGTGGTTGTTTTATTTGTCGTATACATGACGGGTTTTCAATTACTCCCGCTTTGGAAACAGCACAAGCAGATTTTATGGCTTTCTCTTTATCCGGTTGAAGCTAAAGAGCGAAAAAGTGCATTTTTGGACGTATGGAAAAAAGCGCTGTATGTACAAATTTTTGTGCTCGCCATAGTGGTGGCTTTTTCTAATATAGTTGCCGCACTGCTTTCCACGGCAGCAGGTGCTATATTTATTCAATTATTTGTAAAGGCATATGTAAATAAAAAATTAACGTAAAAAAAAAGCTCCATTTGGAGCTTTTTTTACGTTTTTAGACTACTTTTGAGACGAAGATAATATCCGAAAGCGATAGACGTTCATCGCTACTTTTGTGAGATGATCAAGAAGCTGATAATTGGCATACGCACCTACGAAAGCTCCAATTCCCGGCATCAGCTGAAACATTTTCACAACATCAATGTAATCGCGGTATTCTTGTTGAAAAGCTTTCCAATCAAGCTCAAGAAGTTCCTCTTTCTTTTTCTCCCAGTTTTCTACTACTTCGAGGAGCTTAGTTCTATGGTCTTCGCTGCAAAAGGCAAGATGAAAAATATACAGCATATAAATTCGCTCTTCTTTTTCTTTTACGTCAAAACCATACGTAGCAGCAATGTCAAATAAGCACTTCATTTTAATGGAAAGAAGAAGCGGGAAATCTGCTGCACCTAAAAGGAGGCCGCCTGCACCAGTACCAGCTCCTTCTACAGCAGCAGTTTTTTTGTATTTAGGTATGAGCTCCAAAATCTTTTTCTCTTTTTCTTCAAACGAAAGACCGCTAACATCTCTTTTTTTAGTGGTGAAATCGGATCCAACAAGCGTGGTTTCAACCATTTTTTTTATGCTTTCAGTCATAATCATATGGACTTTAACAGGAATTTTTTCATTTATTTTAAATTGTAAAGATTTTGCGGTACGTTGAAATTTAGAAGGTCGCTTCAACATGCTAAATTTCCAGTGTTCAGCTTCTTGTAACACTTTTTCTTCATACGTATTCACAAAAGTCACCTCATTTCATTCGATATAAATACTACGTTTTAAGTGAGAAAAAGTTTCCTAAAATAAAACAACAAGCACTCGTCTGCTTATCTGGACAAATGCTTGCTGAATGATTAATTAGCTTTTATGACGTTTTTAGAATTTTTAGAAGGAGCATGTTCTCTTAAATACTCAACAGCAGCCGTACCAAGCGTTTTAGCTGCGATAAGCATTGCTTTTTCGTTAAAATCAAACTTAGGGTGATGATGAGGATAAGGAGCATCTACACCTTCTGGCTGAGCCCCGGTAAAAAAGAACGTCCCTTTAATATGCTGCAAATAATAAGAGAAATCTTCCCCAGTCATGTGAGGCTCCGTTTCTTCGACTGTATGAACCTCATCGGTTTGAGAAGCAACAGAAGCAAGAAAGGCCGTTTCTTCCGGGTGGTTTACGACGGAAGGATAGCCGCGCGTATAATTCAGTTCATAAGAAGCATCCGCTGTTAAGCATGTACCTTTGACAATTCGTTCGATTTCTTTTTCGACATCATTTCGTACATCTTCGTTAAATGTTCTTACCGTTCCAATTAGTCGAGCAGAATCGGCAATAATATTAAATGCATTTTCCGCTACAAAAGAACCTATGCTCACAACCGCTGAATCAATTGGATTTACACGTCTGCTCACAATTTGCTGTAAATTAACAACAAGCTGAGAGGCGATGACGATTGAATCTTTTGTTTTGTGGGGCTGTGCACCGTGTCCGCCTGCTCCTTTAATCGTAATTTCAAAGCGATCAGCAGCAGCCATAATAGGGCCCGTTCGATATTGAACAACACCAGTCGGAGTTAATGACCATAAATGCGTTCCGAATATCGCGTCCACACCGTCTAAGCATCCGTCCTCAATCATGGACTTGGCTCCTCCAGGAGCGTATTCTTCGGCATGCTGATGAATGAAGACGATTTTACCACAAAGAGAATCTCTTATTTCAAAAAGAGCTTTAGCAAGGACTAAAAGAGTAGCCGTATGACCATCGTGACCACATGCATGCATCACACCCGGAACAGTGGATTGATATGGTACATCTTTTTCATCTTGAATAGGAAGGGCATCAAAGTCGGCTCTCAAAGCTACAGTAGGACCAGGGTTTCCTCCTTGAATGTTTGCTACAATACCGTTTCCTCCGACACTGGCTTGGTAAGAAATACCGATTTTGTCATAAAAAGACCGAATGTAGGCAGCGGTTTGAAATTCTTTAAAAGACGGTTCTGGATACTGATGCAGATATCGGCGAATTTGAACCATTTCATCAAATTTTTCTTCAAGTAAAGTATGTAGCTTGGAATTCACATAACCATATCCTTTCTGTATAAGTTGAATAAAGTTTTGAATTTTTTGACATTTTAATCATTATATCATTATCTATAAAAAAGAAAAGAATGTAAGCGTTGTTATTGAAAAAAGTAATTGAATCATGAAATATTTTATATACATAATAGATACATAAGGTGAGAAATAGGGATAAAGAATGAGTTTTTTACCAATTTTCTCATGAGATAATAGGAGGTAACCATATGGTAGATTCACAAACTGTATCCCTGTACAAAAAAATGGTATGGATGTTTGGGATTGCGGGTCTCGTTTTTTTAGGAGTGTTGTTTGCTGTCTCGACAGATTCTTTTCAAGGAGATTATTGGCTTGTGTCAGCTATAGAGAGTAGCATCATTCTTCAGTCAACGTCATCTGTTTTTCACGGCCTGTCTTTTTTAGCTTCAAAGGTGATGATTATTGTTCTTTTAGCTGTACTTATCGTTTTTTTATTTTTCAAAAAGGACTATATCGGCATGATATCGGCATTTTTACTTATTTTAAGCGGTGATATTATTAATAAAGCAGTTAAAGATGCGGTAGAACGAGGACGTCCTCTTGAAGGCATCGAAGGCGACAGTTTTCCAAGCAGTCATGCGATGATGGGAATTCTTCTCTACGGTCTGATTATCTTTTTTCTGACCAAGCATATGAACAATCAAAAGTTAGCCAAGTGGTATCAGCGTGCAATTACTTTAATCATTTTATTAATCGGGATGAGCCGTATTCTATTAAGAGAACATTTTTTAACAGATGTTTTAGCTGGCTACAGCTTAGGACTTATGTGGCTTATTGTAGGCATTTTCTTCTACACACTTGTTTATGCGTATGTAAAGCCTTCAGCAGAAAAAGAGTTTCCAAAAGGTATGTAAAAAATATATACATATGGCCCCCCTTCATAAAAAGAAGGGGGCTTTTGTTTAAACTAGGAACATCGCGACAATCGTTGTAACGACTAATCCAATCGCTACAGGTTTTAAATTGCGTCTGGCGAGTTCAAACGGACTGACTCCGCAAATCGCAGCAGCTGGAATCAACGCCCACGGAATCAAGGTGCCTCCCCCAACCCAAATCGCAGCAATTTGCCCTAAAGCAGTTAGCGTGGCAGCGCCCGATCCTAAAGCAGATGCAAATAAATGAGAGACAGAGCCTACAAGTGAAATGCCTGAAAAGCCTGAACCATCTAATCCAGTAATAGCTCCTAGCGCAGTTATAGTTACAGTAGCGACTTGTGCGGTTAACGGCACAGTTGAAGCAAGCGCAACGCCTAGGTCATTTACAAGTCCATGTGATCCTTTTGGAAGAAAGTCACCAATGATTGTTGTGAATCCAACATCTCCTAAATAGAAAAAAGCTGCAATCGGAATAACGGGTCCGAATACTTTGAAACCAAACTGTAAGCCTTCAATCAAGTAGGAAGTCGTTTGTTCGAGACCTTTTCCTTTGTGAGCAATAAGCGAAACCACCACTAAAATAAACAGAGCTGTACCTCCAACGAGAGCAGTCGCATCTCCTCCCTGTAAATGAAGGACGAACATTGCCCATACGTCTATAGCAAAGAAAAGTGGAACCGCAATGGCTAAAGCACGGCGTATAGAAGAAGAAAGGGGTGTGGATTGGACAGAAGAGCTGCTCGTTAAAATTGTCGGTTGAGCCTGAATTTTATTGTGCTTCATATCTTGTTTTAGAAAGTAAAAAGCAGAGAGCGTTGTAACAACTCCCATCACAATGACAAGAGGGACACTTGCTTGAACAACCTCGTGAACTGGAAGTCCTGCTGCGTCAGCCGTTAGTTTAGGGGCAGCTTGAATAACAAAGTCTCCTGAAAGCGCAACGCCGTGGCCGAATAAATTCATCGCTACAGCTACGCCTATAGCTGGAAGCCCTACGCGGATGGCAACTGGTAAAAGCACGGCTCCAAGTAAAGCAACAGCTGGAGAAGGCCAGAAAAAATAGGAGATGGTCATCATAACTAATCCGATAACCCAATAGGCAAGAGCAGGTGTTTTAATGAGGCGAGCAAAAGGTGAAATCATCGATTCATTTATTCCTGTAGCCATTAAGACTTTACTCATGGATACAATGATTGAAATAATTAAAATGGTAGGAAGCAGTTCTGTAATGGCATAAATGAAGCTGGAAAAAACAGCGCTGACGGAGTGGCTTAACGAAGAGGTGGCTGTTAAGGAAAGTAAAAAAATCCCGAGTATACAAAGAATACTCGTATCTCGCCGCATAATCATAAAGCCGATAATTAAGGCGATAAAAAGGACATACATCCAATGAAGAGCTCCAAGCTCTATGCCCATAAAAATTCCTCCCAATAGGTGATGTGGTATACAATATGACGTTTGTGCCTATTGTGATACTCGCTTACTAGGAGGATGTTTGCTTATTTAACTACGTGGTATGAGGTCACATAAGAAGGGCGAGAGAAAATCGATGGCTGCTGATCCACGCCTTCTGACGTACCGCGTTTTTTATGTGCTTCATTATAGGCTTTTGAAGACTGCCAATCGCTAAATGAACTTTCATCTTTCCACCCTGTAAAGATAATGTATGTGTCATTTTGCAGTGGACGAAGCACACGAATAGCTGAGAAGCCCGGTTCACTTTCGATTAAACGAGCTCGTTGGCTAAATCGCTGTTCAAACAAAGGGCGACCTTCATCTGTAACTGAAATATTATTTAGTACAGCAAATCCGCTATCTGCAAGATCTCCAGAAGCATCTAATACTTCATAAGCATGTCCTTCTTTAAAAATTGTATCTCCATCTGTTTCGTGAACTAGTGCAAATTGATCGTCATCTTTGTGAAGCAGTAATAAACGTTCGCTTGGATGTTCGTCGATCAACTTCTGAAGATAAGGGCCTGTTCCGTAAGTAATAAAGATCTTCATGGATTATACTTCCTTTCTAATTGGAAATTGCATACAATTTACAATTGTAAATCATACTAAAATTATAAAATTTTACACACGAAAATTCAAAAATTGTGAACTTCTAATGAAGATGGTAAAGTAAAACATTGATGAAGTTGTTTTCCATATTATCAAAAGTTTAGCGGAAGAAAAGGGGTGGCACGATGTACAAAAAAGGCTTATACGCAATTGCTGCCTTAGTTGGAATTTTTCTATTAGGATTGATTGGATATATTATCATCTTGTTTCTTGGAAACTATGTAATCGATGAGAAAAAGATTGTCATGGACTCGGCTACGAGATTAGTGGATGAAAATGGAGACGAGTTAACAAAGCTCTACGTAAAAAATCGGGATTTGGTTTCAATTGATAAGATTCCAAAGCATGTACAACAAGCATTTATTTCAATTGAAGATGTTCGTTTTTATGAACACCACGGAATCGATTTTAAATCTATTGGTCGAGCATTATACCGAGACATATTGGCTGGAGAAAGTGTTGAAGGAGGAAGTACTTTGACACAGCAGCTGGCTAAAAATGTGTTTTTATCTAATGATAAAACGCTGCTTAGAAAAACAAAAGAAGTAGTGGTTGCCATTAACTTGGAGCAGCGTTACAGTAAGCAAAAGCTGCTTGAAATGTATTTGAACCAAATATACTTTGGACACGGAGCCTATGGAATCCAAGCTGCATCCAAGCTTTACTTCAATAAAGAAGTCTCCGAATTAACGGTAGAAGAAGGTGCGTTGCTCGCTGCACTGCCAAAAGCACCGAATTCTTATTCTCCTATTTTACATCCAGAAAAAAGTATAGAACGTAGAAATGTTGTGTTAAATGCCATGCAAAAAGCAGGTTATTTATCAGCTGAAAAAAATGTCCGTTTACAAGGAAGAACGCTGGGGTTGAACATAAAGGAACGAGCTAAGAACCCAGCGTATTTAACCTATATCGATATGGTTATTCAAGAAGCAGAGAAGAAATACAGCATTTCGAGCAATGAGCTTCTGCGCGGAGGTTATACGGTCAAAGTACCGATGAGCATAAAAGTACAAGAGGCCGCATACGAGCTGATGAAAGAAAATCGCTATTTTCCAGGTACAGATAATAGTGCCCAAGGTGCTTTTGTATTAGTCGATAACAAAAGCGGAGGAGTTTTATCTGTTATGGGAGGAAGAGATTATGTACAGAAATCGCTCAATCGCGTAAATGTCAAAAGACAGCCAGGGTCTACCATGAAACCTATTGCGGTATATGGCCCTGCATTAGAAGAAGGTCAATTCAAGCCTTATTCTTTGCTGCAAGACAAGCTGAGAAGCTACGGGGGATACACACCTAAAAACGTAGACGGTCAATATGCTAAAAAGGTAACGATGTACGATGCCCTGAAAGATTCTAAAAATGCAGCCGCTGTCTGGACATTGAATCAGCTGGGAGTTGAAACAAGTAAGCAGTATCTTACAAAGCTAGGAATTCCTTTAGAAGACAAAGGGCTTGCGATTGCTCTTGGAGGATTAAAAGAAGGAATTACACCGCTTCAATTAGCAGGAGCATACCGGGCATTTGCTGAAAACGGAGAAAACATCCAACCGTACTTCATTCAGGAAATAAAAGATAAAGATGGCAAAGTGATTGCAAAAGCTGTTCCCGACACTCACCAAGCATTCTCAAAACAGACGGCTTGGTATATGACAAAAATGCTTCAAGGAGTTGTTAGAGAAGGAACGGCACAGAATGGAGAATTTAAAGGAGAGTTAGCAGGAAAAACAGGGTCTACTTCGTATACAAATGTTAAAGGAGCCACGAGAGATGCTTGGTTTGTCGGATATACGCCAGATGTCGTAGGAAGCGTGTGGATGGGATATGATTCTACAAATGATCAGCATTATTTAACAAAAGGAAGTTCTTATCCGACTCTATTATTTAAAGACATTCTAACAAGAGCTGGTTATGATGAAGCTGCATTTCAAAAGCCAGCAGGCGTTAAAGATCTGCCAAAACCAATACGCTTAGAGCAGGTTAAAGACTTGAAACAAGAATTAACATTCCATCCATTTGGTTTGCTAACGGTAAATTTATCGTGGACACCTTCATCCGATAAAAGAGCTGTTTATTATGTTTATGAGAAAAAAGGAGATAAAGCTGAAGTAATTGGTAAAGTGAAGGGAAAAGGAACATTTGAAAAAGAGCATGTGAATCTGCTCGACGGTCCTACATATTATGTAGTTCCTTACAATTCCCAAACAAAACAAAAAGGAAAAAAATCCAACGAAGTAACACCGGCTCTTTTTCAATAAAAAAAGGAAGAGTAGGGCGAATTTTTGACATTTTTAGCAGGTGGCTATACAAGTCGTAAAGAAATGGGTATAGTGACAAGTAGAGAATATAACGTGAAACTTTAATCAGTAGAGGAACCGGTATGTTCCTTTGCTGATTCTTGTCTGTCTAATCGAAGAAAATACGGATGGAAGACAATCGAGAAAGGTGGAAATTATGAGTCAAGGAACGTTTAACGATACTTTTTTAAAAGCCTGTAGAGGGGAAAAAACGGACCATGTTCCGGTTTGGTTTATGCGTCAAGCAGGGCGTTCACAGCCGGAATACCGAAAGCTAAAAGAGAAGTACTCTCTATTTGAAATCACTCACCAGCCGGAGCTTGGGGCATACGTAACACGCCTGCCCGTTGAACAGTACGGAGTGGATGCAGCTATTTTATATAAAGATATAATGTCACCGCTTCCTTCAATTGGAGTGGATGTTGAAATCAAGTCAGGAATTGGTCCCGTAATTTCTAATCCAATTCAATCTTTAAGCGATGTAGAAAAACTAGGAGAAATTACACCGGAAGAAGATGTTCCGTATGTATTAGATACGATTCAGTTGTTAACAACTGAACAGTTAAACGTACCTCTAATTGGTTTTGCCGGTGCTCCTTTTACAGTGGCAAGCTATATGATTGAAGGAGGACCTTCAAAAAACTACAATAAAACAAAAGCATTTATGTACACGGAACCTAAAGCATGGTTTGCACTAATGGATAAGTTAGCAGATATGACGATTACATATGTAAAAGCGCAAATTGACGCTGGAGCAAAAGCCATTCAAATCTTTGATTCGTGGGTGGGTGCTTTAAATGTAGCAGATTATCGTTACTTTATAAAACCTGTTATGGAGCGAATTTTTACCTCTTTGCGCGAAAAAAATGTACCGCTAATTATGTTTGGAGTAGGGGCAAGTCATTTGGCAAAAGAATGGCACGATCTGCCGCTGGATGTAGTGGGATTAGACTGGCGAACGCAGCTGGATGAAGCACGTGCACTAGGCTTAACAAAAACACTGCAAGGAAACTTAGATCCTGCTATTTTGTTAGCTCCATGGGAAGTTATTGAAGAACGTGTAACAGAAATTTTAGATAAAGGGATGGCCAGTCCTGGTTACATCTTTAACTTGGGGCACGGCGTCTTTCCACAGGTTCAGCCGGAAACGTTGAAGCGTTTAACAACCTTTATTCATGAATATTCTGCAAATAGACAATAAATTGTCAAATAATTTGGAGCGCTAAACTTTGAATTTTTCTTTTTATTCATGGCAAAATGAAGACAAGTATTGAATCTAACAAAGAGGTGTCGAACACATGAGTAAAAAAGTAATGGGATTACTTGTAATGGCATATGGAACGCCATATAAAGAAGAAGATATTGAACGTTACTATACACATATCCGCCGTGGACGTAAACCTTCACTGGAAGCCTTAGAAGATTTACAAAACCGCTACGAAGCAATCGGAGGCATTTCACCTCTTGCAAAAATTACGCAACAGCAAATGGAAAATTTGGAAAAGCGCTTGAATGAAGTGCAGGATGAAATTGAATTTAAAGCGTATCTTGGCTTAAAGCATATTGAACCGTTTGTTGAAGATGCAGTAGAAGCGATGCATAAAGACGGAATTGAAGAAGCGGTCAGCATTGTGCTTGCACCTCACTTTTCAACGTTTAGCGTGAAATCTTATAATGGGCGCGCTAAAGAAACGGCTGAAAAATTAGGAGGACCAATCATTCATTCCGTAGAAAGCTGGTACAGTGAGCCAAAGTTCATTCAGTACTGGGCTACGCGTGTTAAACAAACGTTTGATTTAATAGACGAAGAGAAACGTCAAAAAGCCGTATTGATTGTTTCTGCGCACAGCTTGCCAGAAAAAATTATTGCAGCAGGAGATCCATATCCAAATCAGCTTCAAGAAACAGCGGATTTAATTGCACAAGCAGCCGGTATTGAACATTGTGAAATTGGCTGGCAAAGTGCTGGAAATACGCCAGAGCCATGGATTGGTCCTGACGTACAAGATTTAACAAGAGAATTGCATGAAGAAAAAGGCTATACATCGTTCGTCTATACCCCGGTTGGATTTATCGCAGACCACTTAGAGGTCCTTTATGATAACGACTATGAATGTAAAGTGGTGACAGATGAAATTGGGGCTGATTACTACCGCCCTGAAATGCCGAATGCACAGCCTGAATTTATCGATGGATTAGCTACAGTTGTGCTAAAACGAATTGCCCGTTAAGTCAATATAGATTCTTTGTACGTTGAATAGGGACGAAAAGTAACTTATAATCAATATAAAGAAAAGTAAGAAGCGAGCTATGGACTTCCATAATCGCTTCTCTTTATATTGAATTTTACAGAAAAGGCGATGATAACATGACGGATAGACGAAAAAAGGTTGTCATCATCGGTGGAGGAATCACAGGTCTTTCAGCTGCCTATTATTTGCAAAAAAAAATAAAGGATCATCAGCTGCCAATTGATCTTCAACTAATAGAAGCGACGCATCGGCTTGGGGGGAAAATCCAAACGGTCAAACGAGACGGTTATTTATTCGAAAAAGGTCCTGATTCATTTTTAGCGCGTAAGCTAGCTGCTACAAAACTGGCAAAAGAAGTGGGGCTAGGTAGGGAGCTAGTCGGAAATGAAAAGGGAAAATCCTATATTCTAGTAAAAGATACACCTCATGCGCTGCCTGATGGTGCTGTAATGGGGATACCAACTAAGTTATCTCCTTTTATTACAACAGGGTTATTTTCACCTGTTGGCAAGCTGCGCGCAGCAGCTGATTTTTTTATACCAAAGACAAAAAATCAGGATGATCGTTCGCTAGGTGTATTTTTTAGAAGACGGTTTGGTGATGAAGTTGTTGAAAATTTAATTGAGCCTCTATTATCAGGAATTTACGCAGGAGACGTTGATCGTTTGAGTTTAAGATCAACATTTCCACAGTTTCTGCATGCTGAACATAAGTACCGGAGCTTAATTGTTGGAATGAAAAAGCTAAAAGAAATTCACCCACAGCACGGTGATGATTCGGAGTTTAAAAAAAATAGCGTCTTTTTAACATTAAAAGAAGGTCTTCAATCGCTAGTAGATGGGGTAGAAAAAGCACTAGAGCCTGATATTATTACAAAAGGAATAAAAGTAGAGAAAATTCACAAAGAAGATAGCATATATGAATTATCGTTAAATAGCGGGAAAGTAATAAAAGCAGACAGCGTTATTGTAACTTCTCCTCATGCAGCTGCTCAGTCTATGCTTTCGGAATATAAAATATTCGAACCTCTGAAGCATATGCCTTCTACTTCAGTAGCCACTGTTGTGATAGCCTTTGCACAAGAAGCGCTGCAAGATCATCTAGATGCAATGAACATCGCCGTTTCAAGAAATAGTGATTACACGATTACGGCATGCACGTGGCTAAATAAAAAGTGGCCGCATGCGGTTCCGGAAGGAAAAGTGCTGCTGAGATGTTTAGTTGGACGAACCGGAGACGAAGCTGTGGTGGATCAGCCTGACGATGAAATCTTCAAAATTGTCTTGGAGGATTTGAAGAAGCTCATCACAATTTCTGCCGATCCTGAATTTTACGCGGTCACGAGATGGAAGCAGTCTATGCCTCAGTATACGGTCGGACATCACGATATGCTAGATACGATGAACGAACAGCTTGAAAAAGAGCTTGCCGGTCTTTATGTAGCGGGAAGCTCGTATGAAGGTCTAGGTATACCAGAATGTGTAGAGCAAGGAGAAGATGTGGCTAAAAAAGCGGTTAAATATGTGCAGCAATTGTAGAAGTGGAGCGGTGAATCAATGCTCCACTTTTTTGTCTACTACCTGTAGAGAAAGGTCATACTAAGAAAAGAAATTGTGGTTGAAAAGCAAAAGAAACTTATGCTATAGTAAAACCGTACTTGTTGACTGAAATATTCATTTGGTCAGAAAGAAGGGGATAACATGGCTATAGACCGAAAGCAATCAGTTGTTGATGCAGCGTCAAAATCATTTGCGCTGTTTGGATATAAAGCAACGACTATGGAGCAAGTGGCGAAGCTTGCAAATGTCGGAAAAGGAACGATTTATACTTTTTTTAAAAACAAAGAAGAATTATTCGATGAAATTGTTACACGAATGATTCGAGAAATGACAGATGCAGCTGAAACTGTCATTGATAGCAACCGTCCGTTTTTTGAAAATGCCCAAGCAGCTATTTTTCGAATCTTAGAATTCCGCACGGAGCATCAGCTTATGCTGAAGCTGGTACAGGAACAGCAGTTAGGCACTACAGCAGTGCAAGAAGTGCTGGTGCGAGTAGAAGAAGAAATTTTGACTTATATAAAAAACAAAATTGAAATTGCGATTTCTAAAAAAGAAATCAAACCGTGCGACCCGGAGCTCACCGCTTTTTTACTATTTAAAATGTACATTGCACTTGTCTATGATTGGGAAAAACGGCATGAGCCGCTCTCAGAAGAAAAAATTGCTGAATTAATCGAGCTATATTTTTTACGCGGTCTGTCTCAGTGAGATGGGCTTTTTTCATAGAGAAAACAAAAAAGGTCTCATGACGAGACCTTTTTTTATTGTTCAGTGGTATCTTTTTTTACACCGTTTAATTCTGTATTCCCTGTTTTTGCATCTTCTTCTTTTTGTTCTACTTCTTTTTCGCCTTCTTTTTTAAGGTCGAAGTAAGCTTTAATAGAATCGCCTGTAATAGTTTTACTTAACGTATTAGATGTACCTGCTACATAAGCAGAAGGGATGACAACCGCTACGGCTACTTCGGGATTATCATAAGGCGCGTATGAAACGAATGTAGAGTTACGGACGCTTACGCCTTTGTTAAAGGTTTCCGCTGTACCAGATTTACCAGCGATGTTGTACTTTGAGTATTTTGGACCATTTAATACACGTCCAGTTCCATTGGTTACTACACGTCGAAACCCTTGCTTAACAATGTTAATTTCAGATTCGCTCATTGTAATACGATTTAGCACTTCTGGTTCAACAGAACTTTGAATACTTCCTTTTAGCTCGCTATCAAGTTCGGGTTCGCGAATTTCTTTTACTAAGTGAGGTTTCATACGATATCCACCGTTAGCAATTGTCGATATATACTGAACAAGCTGAAGCGGTGTGTACGTATCATACTGTCCGATACCAAAATCCAGCGCTTTACCTGGTTCGTTTGTTACGGTATTGCGAATACCCGTTGATTCATTTTCTAAGTCAATTCCCGTTGAAATTCCAAGGCCAAACTGACTATAGTATGAGCGCAGCTTGGTAAAGGTAGACGATGGAATGTTCAGTTTGCCTCCGGGACGATACGTTTCACCAGCCATGCTCATAACCGTACGGTACATGAATACGTTTGATGATTGTTCCAAAGCTTTTTGAATTCCTGTTGCTCCAATTGGATGAGACGATTTCTTAATTGTTCCTCCAGCAAACTTCAGCGGCGCATCGTAAAAAACCGTACCAGGCTGAATAGCACCTGAATCAAGTCCGGCAAGAACGGTCGCTCCTTTAACCGCAGAACCTACTTCATAAGAAGTTGTCATGTTGCCAAGAGCAAAGTCTTGTACTTTACGTGCTCCGGTTTGCTTATCGGTAACAAGCTGTTTTCCTCCCATCGCTAAAATGTCTCCTGTATGAGGATCCATCATGATAGCAAACGCTCGGTCCATTAATCGTGAACCAGCAGCACCGGATGTCACAGCTTTTGTTAAAACATCTTCGACTTGCTTTTGCAGTTCCATGTCAATTGTTAAAATTAAGTCACTGCCCCGCTGACCTTCTGTAACGGTCTCTTGGCTCACTAAGTTGCCGGAGCGGTCCGTGACGTTTTGCACGCGAGCTTTTTGACCGCGAAGAACGTCTTCGTACTGCTTTTCTAAATAACTTTTTCCTACTCGGTCATTTCGGCTGTAGCCGTGTGATAAATAGTACTGTAGGTTTTCGCTTGGCAATCCTTCATCAGCTGATGTGATTTTTCCAAGCAGCGTACTAAGTAAGTCATCGTATGTATACATACGGTCCCAGTAAGTTGTCGTATCGACGCCCGGTAAGTCACCCAGCTGCTCACTAATAACGGCAAGCTCTTTATCGGTTAAGCCGCTTTTAATAATTTGAGCGGTTAACGCGTACCCGCCTTCCATCTTGCTTTTAATGGCAATCACTTCAAGGTCGTCTTTAACCGATAGAAGTTCATTTTTTGTGATGCGCTTCAGCTGAAGAGGATACAAATCATCTTCAGAAAGTTGACCTTCTTTTACTTTTTGCTTATCCGCTGCGGTAATTTTTTTCGCTGCTGCTTTTGGATGAGTTGCAATCCAATAATCTTTTAAGTCGCGTTCTGTTAGCTTAATCGTATTTTTATCTTTCTTTTTACCCGATTTGCCAAACACGTCTGTTGTAACAGGGACGTCAATAAGAGTAGCAAGCTTTTTAGCTACTTTTAGCTTGTCTTCTTGAGTGACTCCTTTCAAACGCGTGTACGTGACAGCGTTCAACGGTTTATTATCCACGATAACGCGGTCATAGCGGTCTAGCATCTTTCCGCGAGGAACCGGTGAATCTACCGTTTCATCTTCTGTTTTTTCAACTTCTCGTTTATAGTTCTCTCCGTACACAATCTGTACGAAGCCTAATCGTAAAATGAGTGCAGAAAAAAGCAGGAAAACCACAATAAACAGCCAGTTAATTCGAAATGAGACATGTGTTTTTTTGCGCTTTTTAGTTTTCATGTAAACCCCTTCACTTTGTTTATGCAAGTTAAAAAATTCATAAATTTTCTTATGAATCTATCACTCTACATATTAACATAATTTTGTCTATAAATGTTATTAGGTGGAATAAAACAGATAAAAAATTTATAGAAGTTTTTGTGGAAGAAGAGAGAGCTGTCGAAGCGTGCTGAAGGCGGTGTTCAATATTTTCCACTCGGTTGTTCAATATTGTTACCTGTTCAAATGTCCTAGAATCGGTAAAATAAAGAGAGATAGATATCAAGGGGGCAAAACGAATGAAAATGAAAAGGCTTTCAATAATGTCTGGCATGTTAGCAACATCACTTTTATTTGCGACAGCATGTTCAAACTCAGGTACGGATTCAAAAGCAAGTAAATCAGCTGGTTCAGGTGATCAAGTTGTTATTGATATGTTCCAGTTCAAAGTGGAAATTGCAGATCAGCTGAAAGAATTAACGGATGAATATACAAAAGAACATCCAAACGTAAAGTTTAACATCCAAACAGTCGGCGGAGGTGCGGACTATGGTGCAGCATTAAAAGCACAGTTTGCCTCTGGAAATGAACCCGATATCTTTAATAATGGAGGTTTCCAAGAAGCGCAAACGTGGAAGGATAAATTAGAAGATTTATCTGATCAGCCGTGGGTAGATAATCTATACGATATCGCCAAAGAACCGATGACAATGGACGGAAAAATCTATGGTCAGCCGCTAAACTTAGAAGGTTATGGTTTTATTTATAATAAGGATTTATTTGAAAAAGCAGGCATTAAAGAATTGCCTAAGACGCTGTCAGAATTAGAAGCAGCTTCTAAAAAGCTTAAAGCAAAAGGCATTACGCCATTTTCTAATGGATACGGAGAGTGGTGGGTGCTAGGTAACCACTTATTTAATATTCCAATGGCGCAGCAAGACGATCCAGATGCGTTTATTAAAGGCCTAAACGAAGGAAAAGCAAAATTTGAAGGCAATGAAACGTTTAAGCAATTTATGAATCTGTTCGATTTAACGTTAAAGTATGGAAATAAAAATCCATTAACGACAGACTATAATACACAAGTTACTCAATTTGCTTCTGGTGAAACAGCAATGATGCAACAAGGTAACTGGACGGTAAATATGATTACGAAAATCAATCCGGACATGAAAATGGGCTTTATCCCAATGCCAATCAGCAACGATGCGAAGAAAAATGATAAATTAGCAATCGGAGTTCCAAATAACTGGGTAGTGAACAAAAATGCGCCAGATGCAGATAAAAAAGCAGCGAAGGAATTCTTAAATTGGATGGTTTCTTCTAAAGAGGGTCAAAAATTCTTAGTTGAAAAGTTCAAGTTCATTCCAGCGTTCAAAAACATCGATGGAAAAGGAATCGATTCTTTATCTGATGATATCTTAAAATACTCTGAAGAAGGTAAAACATTATCTTGGAACTGGTTCAAGTATCCAGAAGGAACGGTTCAAGAAGTCGGAGCAGCAATGCAGTCCTATGCAGGCAAGCAAATGACGGAAGAAGAGTTTATGAAGAAATTAGATAAGATCTGGGCCAAAATGAAGAAATAACCAAAAAGTCCGCGTGGAAAACGCGGACTTTTTGGTGTAAAAAAATAGCTGGTTAGATTCATAGTTATGAAAAATAATAGTTAATTGAAAGCGCTTTTAATGTATAATAATAGTCATAATGTATGACATTAGTCAAAGGAGGTTGTTTGTGAAAGGCTGGAGCATACGCAAGAAATTAATTTTGTTTTTCTTATTCGCAACAGTTATTCCATTTTTAATTTCAACAATTTTTACGTATCAATACACAAAAGAAACGGTTAAGAATCGATTTATTTCTACCAACTATCAAGTTATTAAAAATGGAAGCAATGATTTGAGCGATTACTTAAATGAAATTGCTAATATTACGAAAAGGCTGTACGGCTATCACCCATTTATTAAAGTGTTAGATGAAGGCGTGTCGAGTGACTTAGGAGCCAATCAACTGGAAATATCACGAACTCTTCTTTATTTATATAATACTCGTCCTGAGATTGAACAGCTCCATCTTTATATTGAAAACGGGCATGACTCGTATACGGCTTATAATTCGAAAGTGAGTAGCAGAGGGAAGTACGATGATATTTACACTCAGCCTTACTATTCTTATTTAAATAAAAATCATAAATTTCTTGCAGTTGAGCCTACCCATGAAATTTATAGCTACAATAATTTATCAACGTTAATTGATTCACTACCGAATCAAGTTATTAGCTTTCATCAGCGGATTGATGAAATTCCATCAGACAAGTTGTTAGCTTATCTATCTTTAGACATTAACATGACACAAATTCAATCTATATCGCAGCGTCTATATAATGAAGAGTCAGAAGATTTTTATTTGATGAACAATAAAGGGGAAGTTTTGTATTCCTCGGATTCAAAGGTTATTGGAAAAAACGAAAACTACCCATGGCTAAAGGTGCTTACGTCTCAAGAAGATCACAGCATGGAATGGGAAGATAAAAGCTTCTCAGGCGTATTAATGTATGAAAAGCTTAAACAGCCTTTTGAGGACTTATACATTGTGAAGCGAATTCCTTACAGTGTTTTATATGAGGATGCGCGGAAGACAGCACTTATGAATGTATTAATTGGCCTACCATTTTTGTGCATGCTCGTTATCGCTACGCTCTTTATATCCGTGCGTTTTACACAGCCGATTAACGTGTTAATTCGCAATATGAAAGAAGTGGAAAAAGGATCATTTGAGGTGCGTTTTAAATCGCTTGGAAACGATGAATTTGGTGTTTTAGGAAGGCATTTTACCTCTATGGTGGGAACAATTAATGACTTGATTGAACGTAAATTTCGATTGGAGTTAGAAAATAAATCAACGCAGCTAAAAGTGCTGCAGTCACAAATTAATCCGCATTTTTTATACAACGCATTTCAATCGATTGGAACTCTTGCTCTTAAGCATAAAGCAGTTGAAGTATATTCTTTATTAACCTCGCTTTCGCACATTATGCGGTACAGTATGAATATGAAAGAGGATATCGTTAGCTTAAAGCAAGAAGTCGATCACGTAAAAGCTTTCTTAAGTCTTCAGAAACAGCGGTTTGGTTCAAAGTTTGAGTATGAGTTAGATATCGAAAAAGAGGCAGAGCTTATGCGAATACCGAAAATGATTTTGCAGCCTCTTATTGAGAATTCTTTTAAGCATGGATTCGAAACCCGCACAGGAAGCGGAAAGCTGTTGATTTCAGCGAAGTTGAACGGAGAAGAACTGGTTCTAACTGTTTCTGATAACGGAAAAGGCATAGGGCAACAAGAGTTGAATCAATTAAAAACGAGACTTCAGCAATCGTATCATCAAACAGATGAGCATATTGGGTTGCAAAACATTTATGAACGACTTCGCATCTACTATGGAGATCATGCTTCAATGCAAATTAGCAGTAAAGAGAATCACGATTTTACCGTTATCATAACGCTAACAACAATTGAAGAAAAGAGGGATAGTGATGAAAGTATTAATCGTGGATGATGAAGAGCATGTAAGAGAAGGAATAAAGCTGCTTGGGCAGTGGGAAGAACATGAAATTACAGATGTGATAGAAGCCGATAGCGGTGAGCAAGCGATTGCACTTATCGAGGATCATGGACCGGAAATCATTTTTACAGATATGAAAATGCCTAATATCGATGGAATTGCTTTGTTAGAGTGGATTAAAGAAAATTCACCTTCTAGCAAAACCATTGTGGTAACAGGATATGATGACTATCATTATATGCGTAAAGCTATTCATTTTGGAAGTACAGATTATATTCTAAAACCAGTAGATCCTTCGATTTTAAATGATACGCTTACACGAGCTGTAACTCAATGGAAAAAAGAAGAAGAGTCCAGAAAAGTTCATAATAGCAGTTATCGTTTAATTAATGAAATGAAGCCGATTTATCGAGATCGAAAACTAACGCAGTTAATGAACAATTATTTGCTAAATCAATCAATCTATGAAGAGTTTGGTTTCCATCTGACTAGAGAATATGAAGTGGGTATCGTACGTGTAGATGAATCCATTATTCGTTCTTTTGGCGGTGACCGGGATTTAGCCTATTTTTCAATTTTAAATGTAATCAATGAAATGCTGATGGCAGAAGAAAACGGGGTAGCCTTCCGTTATTTATCAAATAAGTGGGAAATCATCATTATATTTTGGAATGACTTTGAAAGTATTTCCTCTTTGCTGACGGCTTTACATACAGCAATTCGCCGTACGTTAGAAGTGAGCTGTCGGATTGCAAGAGGGTGCAAAGTCTCTTCTATTGATCAGCTAATGAAATCCTATGAACATGCGAAAAACTCGCTTTTATTAAGCAATGTCCTCGATCAAAATAAAGTGAAGGTTTACAGCGAGCAAGACGTTTTAGCGAGCGCTTTATTAATAAATATGATGGATTATAACAGTGAAATTGAAGAAGCGCTTCAAGTAGGGAAGTTTGAAGCGTTTTTGCCGGTATTCAACGAAATTATCACAGCTTTTGAAGCACAAAATTATCTATCATTAAAGCAAATTCTACACTTTGAGCAGGAATATCAGCTATTAAGTCAGCATTGGTTAAAAAGATATCACATCCCTTATACGATAAATAACGGTCCTGAATATGTTCTTTCTTTTTTCTATAACCAAGATGGACAGTTTCAGCTGGAAAAATATGTAGAGAGAAAGAAGCGTGAAGTAAGGCGCTTTTTAAAAGTGGTAAAAAGATATAACAAGCAAAACAATCGCGACGTTATTTACGAGATCGAACAATATTTGCAGCATAATTTTCATCGAGATGTGAAGCTCCAAGAAATATCGGAACGCTTCTATTTAAGCCGTGAATATATTTCAAGAAAGTTTAAGCAAGAGTTTCAAGAAAACATTTCAGATTATATGGTGAAAGTCAGAATGAATAAAGCTAAATCACTTTTACTAAATGAAGAACTAAAAATCTATGAAATTGCGAATATGATTGGATATCATGATGATAAATACTTTCGAAAAGTATTTAAAAAAGTAGAAGGCATTACGCCCAATGAGTATCGCAGTTTGATCGTATAAAAAAAGCTGAAACTGTTTTATAACAGTTTCAGCTTTTTCTTATTTCATTATATCTAGACAGTGATCGCATTTATTTCCGTAGCACTCATGCTGTTCCTCGATGTCGTTGCCGCATTCTACGCACTTTTTGTTGGGTAATCTTTTGAAAAATTCAGTCATTTTTTCTAACATTTTAAATCCCCTCCGTTGCTTTTGTTACTAACATTGTATTATAACAGATGATAAAATGTCAATTATGTTTTATAACAATTTAGCCTATTTTGTTATTCTAAGTAGTTATTTGTTATATAACAATGAGTTATTTCGATAAAATGCCGGAAACAGGTGCCTTTCAGTTAGTTTTCAAAAAAAAGTAGGGTATACTGAACGTAATAAAAATAGTACGAAAGGGTGATTGAAATGAAAGTAACTGTTATTGGTTTTTGGGGAGGATATCCCGCTGTTTCAGAAGCTACTTCTAGCTATTTAGTTGAGCACGATGGATTTAAGCTGCTTGTTGATTGCGGAAGCGGTGCATTGGCTCAGCTGCAAAAATATGCAAAGCCAGAAGAAATAGATGCTATGATTTTATCTCATTATCATCATGATCACGTGGCTGATATCGGAGTGTTTCAATATGCTCGCCTCATTCAGACTCATCTAGGGAACTCTGTTAGGGAACTTTCTATTTACGGACATACATATGATCAGGAAAGCTTCAACAAACTTACTCACAAAGGAATTACTAAAGGGGTAGAGTATGATCCGAGTCAAAAACTTGAAGTTGGGCCTTTTACAATCGAGTTTATGAAAACGAAACACCCAGTTGTTTGTTATGCCATGAGAATAAGTGCTGGCAATCAAACCTTTGTGTACACAGCGGACTCCAGTTATTTAGAAGAGTTTGTTTCCTTCTCAGAGGATGCAGATCTTCTTATTTGTGAATGTAATTTTTATGCCAATCAAGATGGAAGCGGCGCTGGACACATGACGAGTACAGAAGCCGGTACACTTGCTTCAAAAGCAAGTGTCAAACACCTTATGCTTACTCACCTTCCGCACTACGGAGAACATCAACAGCTAGTAGAGGAAGCCGCTGCTCATTATAGAGGTACGCTTACGTTAGCTGAATCAGGATATGTATGGGAATAACAAGGAGGAAAATGAATGTTATTTATTGATAATCAAAAAAATTATGATCCCCGAATTAACTTAGCAATTGAAGAGTATGCACTCAAGTATTTAGATATAAATGAGACATATCTGCTGTTTTATATTAATGAACCTTCTATTATCATTGGGAAAAACCAGAACACCATTGAGGAGATTAATACAAAATATGTTGAAGATCAGCATATTCACGTAGTGAGACGTCTATCGGGAGGGGGTGCCGTTTATCATGATAAAGGAAATTTAAACTTCAGCTTTATTACGAAAGATGATGGGAATAGCTTTCATAATTTTAAAAAGTTTACCGAGCCAGTCGTGGAAGCTTTAAAGAAATTAGGTGTTAATGCTGAGTTAAGCGGACGAAATGATTTAATGGCCGAAGGACGGAAAATTTCTGGAAATGCGCAGTTTTCGACGAAAGGAAGAATGTTCAGTCATGGAACTCTTCTTTTTGATTCAGAAATTGAAAACGTCGTATCAGCGTTAAAAGTAAAAAAAGATAAAATTGAATCCAAAGGCATTAAGTCCATTCGAAATAGAGTAGCGAATATCAGTGAATTTTTAGAACAGAAAGTAACGGTGGAAGAATTTAGAGAAATGTTGCTTCGGTATATTTTTGAAGGAGAAGAAAATATAACAGAATATAAACTAATGGAAAAAGATTGGGAAACGATTCATCAAATTTCTAAAGAGCGCTATCAGTCATGGGATTGGAACTATGGAAAATCACCTAAATTTAACTTACAGCACTCTCACCGCTTTCCTGTGGGACAAATTGATGTTCGTTTAGAAGTGAATAAAGGGAAAATTGATGCCTGCACCATTTATGGAGATTTCTTTGGAGTGGGCGATGTTCAGGAAGTACAGGGAAAATTAACAGGTGTTCGTTATGAAAAAGCTTCTATTGAACAAGCTTTAGAAGACGTCGATATTCCACATTATTTTGGTAATATCACAAAAGAAGAGTTTGTTGAATTAATCTATTAAGAAAAAAGTCTGCTACATCAGGCTTTTTTTCTTTTTAAACAGATGAGTCTTGTCAATAGAACAGCAGTAACATTATAATAGAATAGAAGAAGTAAGAATTTTTACATTATTATGACTTAATAATGAATGGGTGTTCATTCATTCGTTATTAAAAGGAGGAAGTTATGAGATGAATTTGTCAGCACAGCTTCATAAAACAGCTGAGCAATTTCCGCAAAAATCGGCATATGTTTTTATGGACCAGGAAACATCTTATTCAGAACTTGATGCATCGGTATCTAAGTTTGCTAATGGTCTGAAGCAATTAGGTGTAAAAAAAGGAGATCATATCGCTTTGATTGTCGGCAACTCGCCTCATTTTGTTATTGGATTGTACGGTGCTCTTCGAGTAGGAGCTACTGTTATACCCATTAATCCTATTTACACAGCGGATGAAATTAGCTACATGCTTCAGGATGGAGATGTAAAAGCAGTTGTTGCGGTTGATTTAATTCTCCCTATCTTAAAGAAAATCATTGGACACACTCCATTTTTGGAACATGTTATTTTATGTGAAACAACAGATAAAGTGGAAAATATACCTTCTTATTTTCACACGTTTTCGCAAGTTGTAAACAGAGGGGAAGCTACATATGATTTTCTGGAGTTAAAAGAAGAAGATGTGGCCATCATTCTGTATACGTCAGGAACAACTGGAAGACCAAAAGGAGCTATGCTTACGCATAAGAATATTTATTCAAATGCTCAAGACGTAGCAGATTATTTAAATATAAATGGGAATGACCGAGTCGTAGCTGCTTTGCCGATGTTTCACGTATTTTGTTTAACTGTTTCATTAAATGCGCCTTTAATGAACGGAGGAACGATATTAATTGAACCAAAATTCAGTCCATCTTCTATATTTGAATTAATTCAAAATCGACAAGCGACTATTTTTGCCGGCGTTCCCACAATGTATAATTTCTTACTTCAGCATGACAAAGGGAAAAAAGAGCACTTCCGCACTATAAGGCTTTGTATATCAGGCGGGGCATCAATGCCGGTGGCGCTTTTAACTCATTTTGAACGTAAATTTGGGGTAATGGTAGCAGAAGGGTATGGATTATCTGAGGCTTCTCCTGTGACGTGTTTTAATCCGATTGACCGAGAGAGAAAAGCCGGTTCTATAGGTACATCTATTATGAATGTTGAAAATAAAGTGGTAAACGAACTAGGAGAAGAAGTAGAAGTAGGACAAGTCGGTGAGCTTGTTGTGAAAGGCCCTAATGTGATGAAAGGTTATTACAAGCTTCCTGAAGACACGGAATATGCGCTCCGAGATGGTTGGCTGTATACAGGTGACTTAGCAAGAATGGATAAGGAAGGTTATTTTTATATCGTTGACCGTAAAAAAGATTTAATTATTGTAGGAGGATATAATGTTTATCCTCGCGAAGTAGAAGAAGTGATGTATGCGCATCCGGATATTGTAGAAGTGGCTGTTATCGGAGTCCCTGATCCTTCTTTAGGTGAATGTGTGAAGTGTTACGTGGTTTGCAATAATCAAGAGGTAACGGAAGAGAAGCTTATTGCCTACTGCAAAGAGCACCTTGCTAAATATAAAGTGCCAAGTGAAATTGAATTTTTAAAAGAACTTCCTAAAAATACAACGGGAAAAATTTTAAGGCGTGCACTGAAGCAACAGGTATCTCAGGAATGATAAAATGAAAGCGATTCCAAATAGGGGGTGGTAAAAGGATGTCATCTATTTCTTATGAAATGAAGGGACACGTGGGCCATGTGATACTGAACCGTCCGGAAGCGATGAATGCTTTTAATTACGATATGCTTAAAGAATTGGAAGAAGTAATTGAAGAAATTCGTATTCAAAAAGATATTCGAGTTGTGACATTTAAAGGAGCAGGTGAAAAATCTTTTAGTGTAGGTGCTGATTTAAAAGAACGTAAAACCCTCTCTGATCAAGAGGTAAAGCGCAATATTTACAAAATAGGAGAAGTGTTTTCTAAGATAGAGCAGCTTCCTCAGCCAACGATAGCAATCATCAATGGATATGCATTTGGAGGAGGAATGGAGCTGGCTTTAGCATGTGATTTCCGGATTGCTTCAATAAAAGCGCTTATGGGTTTAACGGAAACTAGCTTAGCGATTATACCAGGCGCAGGAGGAACACAGCGTCTCCCTCGTTTAGTTGGGGAAGCAAAAGCACTGGAACTAATTTTAACGGCTCAGCGCCTCTCAGCATCAGAAGCGAAAGAATGTGGTCTAGTAACGAAGGTAGCTCCTGGATATGAAGTAGAAGAAACAATAGATATTTTTATTTCTCTTTTATTGAAAAATGGGCCAATTGCACTTCAGCAAGCAAAATTTGCTATCAAAGAAGGAATGAAGGTAGATTTGCAGACTGGTTTGCAAATTGAACGAAAAGCATATGAATTAACGATTCCGACAGAAGATCGTCTGGAGGCACTTCAAGCATTTGCTGAGAAGAGAAGACCTATTTTTAAAGGGAAATAAGAAAGGGCTGTCTAATGGACAGCTCTTTTTCAACTTCTTCATAAATGAAGAAATTGAAAAAAGTAAAGGGTTCAGGAATATAGAAGGCAAAGTTTAAACCTAGCTTTTGCCTATAATATGATGATATGATCTAGATAAAATAACTATCTAAATCAAGAAGTAATAATTTTGGATTTTTTTCTTAAAAACTATTGACTTTAATAAAGATGTATTTTATTATTAGAAAGCGTCGTTGAGACATAACGGTAACAACGAAGCTGAAAAAAAGAATTTTAAAAAGTTGTTGACATTAAGTTGATAACTTGATAAGATAATAAAGTCGCTTAAGAGCGGCGGTTGAACTTTGAAAACTGAACAAAGCGACAAACGTCAACGTTAATTTTTATTTTTTAAATTGAGCAAGTCAAACATTTCTTCGGAGAGTTTGATCCTGGCTCAGGATGAACGCTGGCGGCGTGCCTAATACATGCAAGTCGAGCGAACTGATTAGAAGCTTGCTTCTATGACGTTAGCGGCGGACGGGTGAGTAACACGTGGGCAACCTGCCTGTAAGACTGGGATAACTTCGGGAAACCGAAGCTAATACCGGATAGGATCTTCTCCTTCATGGGAGATGATTGAAAGATGGTTT